>JBJOKU010000176.1:0-4038 GCA_046045925.1 Pseudomonadota bacterium | reverse complement strand
TCCCAAGTACAACCACCCGCCCTTTGGCAGCCCCGAGCAACCAGCGCCGCTCTTTGAGCATCACACCACCAGTCTGGTGTTCAACGATCCGCCGCTGCACACGCGGGTGCGCAAACTCATCATGGGTGCCCTCACGCGTCGCGCCATTGCCGAAATGGAGCCGGGGCTCATTGCGCTCGTGGACAGCCTGCTCGACCAGATCGAAGCCAAGAGCGGCGGCGACTTGATTGAAGACTTCGCCAGTGCCATTCCGGTGGAGATCATCGGCAATCTGCTCGGCGTTCCCCATGCCGACCGGGGGCCGCTGCGGGCTTGGTCACTCGCCATTCTGGGCGCGTTGGAGCCAAAGCTCAGTGAAGAGCAAGAGCGCCTGGGCAACCAATCGGTGCGCGAGATGCAGGCTTACCTGGGCGATTTGGTGGCCAACCGCAGACTGCACCCGGGCGACCCGGAGCATGACGTGCTGACCCGACTCATTCAGGGCGAAGCGGGCGGCGAAAAGCTGAGCGAGAAAGAGTTGCTGCAAAACTGCATCTTCATTCTCAATGCCGGTCACGAAACCACCACCAACCTGATTGGCAATGCCTTGGTCTGCCTGCAAGAGTGGCCCGCTGAAAAGCAACGGCTGCTTGAAGCCATGCATGCCACCCACTCTGATGCCGCCCAGCACGAAGCCCTGCTCACACTGGCGGTGGATGAATTCCTCCGCTTTGAATCCAGCAACCAGCTCGGCAACCGCCGCTCGGTGGCTGAGAGTGCCGTGGGCGGTGTGACCCTGCCTGCGGGTTCACTCATCACACTGTGCATCGGCGCAGCCAACCGCGACCCAGCCCAGTTTGAACAATCTGAAATGCTCGATCTCCAGCGCCCCCTCAACAAGCATCTGGCGTTTGGCTTTGGGGTGCACCAGTGCGCGGGCCTGAGCCTGGCGCGTCTGGAGGGCCGCATTGCGATTGACCGCTTTCTGGCGCGTTTTCCCAACTACCAGCTCAGTGCGCGGCCCACACGTGGCGGACGCGCCAGGTTCAGGGGATTCCTGCAAGCACCATTTATCGCGTGAACTTCAATCGCCCATGAAAAAACCGCCCGGAGGCGGTTTTTTTGTTGGAGCCGCTGCGCGGATCAGCCCATGTGCAGGCCGCCGTTGCAGGAGAAGTCGGCACCGGTGGTGAAACCGGAGTCTTCGCCAGCCAGCCAAGCCACCACAGAACCGATTTCGTCGGGCGTGCCCAGGCGCTTGACGGGGATGGTAGCCACGATTTTTTCGAGCACTTCAGGCTTGATGGCGCGAACCATGTCTGTACCGATGTAGCCGGGGCTGACGGTGTTGACAGTCACGCCCTTGGCAGCCAGTTCCTGGGCCAGAGCCATGGTGAAACCGTGCATGCCAGCCTTGGCAGCAGAGTAGTTGGTCTGGCCAGCCTGGCCCTTTTCGCCGTTGACGGAAGAGATGTTGACGATGCGGCCAAAACCACGCTCCACCATGTCAGGCACGACTTGCTTGGTCACGTTGAACATGGAGGTCAGGTTGGTCTCGATCACGGCATCCCAGTCGGCCTTGGTCATCTTCAGGAACATGCGGTCCTTGGTGATGCCGGCGTTGTTGACCAGAACATCGATGGGGCCATGCTCGGCCTTGGATTTGGCGAAGGCTTCTACAGTGGAGTCCCAGTCACCCACGTTGCCCACAGAAGCGTAGAAGGTGTAGCCCAGAGCAGCCTGCTCAGCCAGCCATTTGTTGAAGTCACGGGTGGGGCCGCAACCAGCGATCACCTTGAAACCGTCCTTGTGCAGACGCTGGCAAATGGCGGTACCGATGCCACCCATGCCACCGGTCACGTAAGCTACTTTTTGACTCATGTTTGTCTCCGAAATAAAAAAGATAACGACGAAAGAACTTTAGCCAAACTGCACTCGTTATCAGGGGGCAGTCGGGGTTTTCGATCACAGGGTTTGCACCGTGTCAAACCCTGTCATGAAGTTGAATCAGGCCTTGGCCTTCACGTAGCTGCCGGGTGCGGGCTCCATGGCCTTGGCTGCGTAGGTTTTGGGCGCGGGCACGAGTTTGCCCGAGTTGCCTTTGAGCCAATCGGACCAATCGGGCCACCAGCTGCCAGCCACTTCCTTGGAGCCGGCAAACCAGTCCTCGTACTTCTTGGGCGGCTTGTCGTTGCCTTTTTCGTTGATCCAGTAGCAGCGCTTGCCGCTCTTGGCGGGGTTGATCACACCGGCGATGTGGCCGCTGGCACCCATGACCATGCGCTTCTTGCCGGGGAACACTTGCGTGCTGGCGTAGGCACCTTCGATGGGGACGATGTGGTCTTCGCGCGAGGCGTAGAGGTACACGGGCATGTCCACCTTGGTGAGGTCGATCTTGTTGCCGCAGACCTTGGTTTTGCTGGGCTTGATGAGGTTGTTCTCGAGGTAGGTGTTGCGCAGATACCAAGCGTACATGGGGCCGGGCAGGTTGGTGCTGTCGGAGTTCCAGTACAACAGGTCGAACGGAGGAGGCGTTTCGCCCTTGAGGTAGTTGCCCACCACGTAGTTCCAGACCAGATCGTTGGGACGCAGGAAGCTGAAGGTGCTGGCCAACTCTTGGCCCTTGAGCAGACCGCCCTTGCCCATTTGCATTTCGCGGTACTTGACGAAGTTCTCGTCAATGAACACGTCCAGAATGCCGGTGTTGGTGAAGTCGATCAGCGTAGTCAGCAGCGTGAAGCTGGCCACGGGCTTTTCGCCACGGTCAGCCAGCACGGCCAGTGCGTTGGTGAGGATGGTGCCGCCGACACAGAAGCCCAGCGCGTTGATGCCAGCGGTTTTCTTCGCGCCGGTGAGTTCTTGCACCTTCTTGATGGCGGTAATCGCTGCGCCTTCGATGTAGTCGTCCCAGGAGGTGCATTTTTGGTCTTCGCCGGGGTTGCGCCAGCTCACCACAAAGGTGCGGAAGCCAGAATCCACCGCGTACTTGATGAAGGAGTTCTCGGGCTGGAGGTCGAGAATGTAGAACTTGTTGATGCAAGGAGGCACCAGCAGGAAAGGCTTTTCGTGCACTTGCTTGGTGGTGGGCTTGTACTCGATGAGCTGGAAGTATTCGTTCTGGAACACCACCGCGCCCTGCGTGACGGCCATGTTCTTGCCGACTTCGAACAAGGACTCATCCGTCATGGACATGTGACCCTTGCGGATGTCGTCCACCAGATTTTTGACACCCTTGGCGATGCTCTCACCCTTGGTTTCAATGGCTTTTTTCTGTGCATCGGGGTTGAGCGCCAGACTGTTGGCAGGAGAAGCAGCGTCAATCCACTGCGACACGGCAAAGCGGATGCGTGCCTTGGATTTTTCGTCGGCCTGAACGGCATCGGCCATGGCCATCAGGGTGCGGGCGTTGAGCAGGTAAGTTGCGGCGGTGAACACGGCAGCAGGGCTCTTGGACCAGGCATCGCCGGAGAATCGGCGATCCTTGATTTCCAGGCTGGACTGCAAACCCTTGTTCCAGAGTTCAGCGGCTTCCTTGAGGTAGTTGCCCTGGATTTCCTGCAACTTCACGGAATCAAACTGCACAGCACCTGGCAGGGTGCCCTTGGGCATGAGAGAGGCCAGATCAGGCATTTGGGGCATCTGGGGCATTTGCATCATGTTGGCCATGGGGTTGTTGGCCATCAGGCCCTGGAACATGGCCTGAAAGTCGGGCATCTGTGTCATGCGTGTCTCCTCAAAATCGACAGAACTGGCGAATCATGCCAGCAAGCATAGCCTCATATTGGGTACTGGCACGCTTGCATGAACATTACCGGTGAAAACCCGAATATCATCGGGCCGCATGTACATCGTCGCCATTGCCTGGATTTATGTTGCGCTCATGATGGCCGTTGCAGAGGCCACCAGCACGCAGGGAACATTGATCGGCGCGGTCTTCACCTTCGTGCTTTATGGCGTGTTGCCGGTGGTGGTGGTGATGTACCTCATGGGTACGCCGCTGCGCCGCAAAAAGCGCCTGCAACTCGAAGCCGAAGAAATGCAAGCGCGGCGAGCCGCCTC
>JBJOKU010000175.1:0-4047 GCA_046045925.1 Pseudomonadota bacterium | reverse complement strand
GTTTGTCCTGAATCTGGGCCAGCGCCAGCAGGTGGTCGCGCATGTTGGCCAGCGTGCCGTCTTTCATGGGCTGCGGAAAGTTCACCGCCTGGCGGGTGTCGGCGGGGGCGGCATGCCCTTGGTGGCCGTGGTGCTGGGCTGCTGCGGGCAGGGCCAGAAGGAGAGCCCACAGAGCAAGAGTGGTGGCCAGTGGGGTGGGGGTGTGCGACATCGGCAATCTTTCAGGGAAATGGCAAAAAACGATTCAGAGCATAGGTGCTGGATGATCAAACGAATATGATCTGAATCACATGCCCAATGCCGTTTCTGCGCTTTTCCCTCCCGAACTGGCCCCCTTGCCTGCCCTGCTGCGCGGGCAGGCGGTGCGGCGCAGCCTTGCGGCGGGTGAGGTGCTGGGGCGGCAGGGAGAGAAGCCCCGGCAGATTCATTTTGTGGAGCACGGCGAGCTGCGGCTGGTGCGTCACACCCGGGGCGGCTGGGAGGCCATCGTCCAGCGGGTGCGGCAGGGCTTCATTGCCGAGGCCAGCCTGCATGCCAGCCGTTACCACTGCGATTTGCTGGCGGCGCAGCCCAGCACCGTGCTGGCCTTTGCCTGCAACGCTTTTGCAGACGCCCTGCGTACCGATGCCGCCTTTGCCCAATGGTGGATGAGCCGCCTGGCGGGTGAGGTGCGCCGCCTGCGTTCGCGGCAGGAGCGGCTGTGCCTGAACAGCGCCCGTGAGCGCATCCTGCACTGTCTGGGCGACGAGGGGCAGGAAGGCAGTCTGGATGTGGGGCCTTCACTCAAGGCCTGGGCTTCGGAGCTGGGGCTGGCCCACGAAACGCTTTATCGCAGCTTGCGCAAAATGCAGGAACAAGGCGAAATCCGCGTTGAAGGACGCAGGATCAGCTTGTTGGCGGGCGTTTCTGGAGCTTTGGCCCGTGATTCAGCTCAAAGGAGCGAAGCCGTTTAGTTCAGCCCCGGGCTTGAAGAGCAATGATGGCCATGCCCAATAGCACCAATCCGCTGCCAAGTCCGTCAGACAGGCTTGGGCGGACACCGTCGACGGCCCATAGCCACACGAGTGACACGACCACATAGACACCGCCATACGCGGCAAAAATGCGACCACTGGGGCCCGGATGAAGTGTGAGCAGCCAAGCAAACAGCCACAGACTGAGGCTGGCGGGCAAAAGCAACCAGTAAGTCTGCCCTTGTTTCAAGACCAGCCAAGGCAGGTAGCAACCCACGATTTCGGCCAGGGCGGTGAGCACAAACAACCCGGAGATTTTGAGCAAGTCCATCTGAAATCGCGTCGTCAGTTTGCTGATTCGTTTCGGAATGGAGTCAATGGGCTGGCTGGTTGGCGCAATTGAGCATCCAGCAGATGCCAAACTGGTCGGTGAAGCTGGCGAAGTATGCACCCCAGAACATGTCTTGCAGAGGCATGCTGATCGTGCCACCCGCAGAGAGGGCTTGATACAGGCGCTCGGTTTCTTCGCGGGTGTCGGTTTCCAGGTTGATGTGCGTGCTGTTGCCCATGTTGACCGTGAAGCCCATTTCGGCAGGCGCATCGGTGCCCATCAGCACATGGCCGCCGACGATGGGCAGCTCGACATGCATGACCATGTTGGCCAGTTTGTCACTCATGGGGGGCTGGCCGGGGTGGGGCGGGGCATCCTTGAAGCGGACCAAGGGCATGAGATATTCGGTGCCGAACACCGATTTGTAGAACTCAAAGGCTTGCTCGGTGTTACCGGCAAAGTTGAGGTAAGTGCTGACGCGGGCCATGTGAATCTCCTGAAGTCCCGGCACAATAACCGACTTTGATGACGAGGGGAATTCGATCATGCGCAGTCTGTCGCCCGCCCAGCTCGATGCCAACTACAACAATCGCGCACTCGTGCCCGATTTCCAGCGCCATTTCGACTCATGGGTGAGCCGCAGCGTGCAGGCACGGCAGCTGCCCTGTGTGCTTGATGTGGCCTACGGCCCCTCGGTGGGTGAGCGGCTCGACATCTTTCCCGCCGCCAGTGGCACGGTGAATGCGCCGGTGATGGTGTTCATTCATGGTGGCTACTGGCGCAGCCTGGACAAAAGTGATCACTCATTCGTGGCTCCACCGTTTACCTCCGAAGGTGTTTGCGTGGTGGTGCTGAACTACGACCTGTGTCCGGCTGTGACCATTCCCGACATCACCCTGCAAATGGTGCGGGCGCTGGGGTGGGTGCACGACCACATTGGGGGCTACGGCGGAAACACTGACAACATCACTGTGGTGGGGCATTCGGCGGGCGGGCATCTGGCGGCCATGTTGCTGACCTGCGATTGGCCCACTTACCGCGAGGACTTGCCTTCGCGACTGGTTCGCAAGGCGGTGTCCATCAGCGGATTGTTTGATCTAGAGCCAATCCGGCGGACGCCTTTTTTGCAAGACTCCTTGAAGTTGACTCAGCCGGATGCGCTGCGTGCCAGTCCGGCCTTGATGCCTGCACCCCGTGGCTGCGAATTGCATGCCGTTGTGGGCGGGGCAGAAAGCGACGAGTTCCTGCGCCAAAACAGGCTGATCGCCCAAGCCTGGGGCAAGAAGGTCGTCAGCCGGTGTGAGGCCGTTGCCGGGCGGAATCACTTCTCGGTGTTGGATTGCCTTGTGGATTCAGAGGGAGTGCTGCACAGGACAACCAAGGCATTAGTTCACGCTTTGCCGGGTTGACGCTGACGCGAGCTTCTTACACCATCGCAGTACTTGCTGCACATTGCCCCAGACTGTTGGCACTCATGAACGAGACCGTTTTGCCCCTGCTCAGTGTCCCCCAGGCTCAGGCCTTGCTTGATTGCGCGAATGACCCTGCCTTCTTTCTCGACGGCATGAAAGTGGTTGATTGCAACGCACTGGCCCGGCAATGGTTTGGCTGCTTGCGCGAAGCCATGGTAGGCAGCTCTGTCCTGCATTGGTCCACTCAATTGCAGGCGGATGCAGAGCCGTCAAGCCAATGGTTTGACAAGCAGATTGGCACCGCCATCAGTCTGGGTTTCGTGCGATTCGGCTGGATGTTCCAGCGCGAAGATGGTGCTGAAAAATACGCTCGCGTCAGCTTGCGCCCTGTGATGCTGGACAACGGTGCGCGATACCTGTTCTGCACTATCCATGATGCCTCCGAGATGAAGGCGCTCAGTGACCAGACCACGCGCCACATCGATCGTTTCCGCCTGATGTTTGATGCCTCACCATCGCCCTTGTGGCTGCTGCGCAGCAACGTATTCATTGGGTGCAACAGGGCCGCAGTCAAAATTCTGGGTTATGCCAGCCGCAAAGAACTGCTCAACAAGCACCCCTCCGATTTGTCGCCGCCCGTCCAGCCAGATGGCCAGGATTCCCGCGCCAAGGCCAACCTGATGGGCAAGCTGGCCTACAAGAATGGCGTGCACCAATTTGAGTGGGTTCACCGTCGAGCCAACGGGGAAGAGTTTCATGCCGAGGTGATACTCACCCCCATCGAGATTGATCTGGGCTCTGTGATGTTGTGTGCCTGGCGTGACATCACGGTGCAAAGGCAGCGTGAGATGTCACTGATGGCCACCATCAAGAAACTAGAAGACCAGATTGCGGCTTTGAAGAGCGGCCTACCCAACTCCGCCACCCCCACGCCGCCATGACGATCAGCAGGGCGTAGAGCAGCACGGTGAGCCACAGGCCCTTGTAGGCGTAGAGGCTGATGCCGATGGCGTTGGTGATGATCCAGGCGGGCCAGTTCTCGATGTACTTGCGTGCCACCCAAACGGTGGCGGTGATCGACATGGCGGTGGGTACAGCGTCCCACCAGGGCACATCGGTGTCGGTGAAATGCTTGAGGAAGAGACCCAGCCCCAGCGCGATGAGCGCGGTGATGGCGAGGTGCCGCACCAGCAGCGCACGTGGCATGTGAACGATGCGAAGCGCACTGCCGTCGTCGCGCACGCCACGCAGCCATTGCCACCATCCCCACGCGGCCATGAGTGCAAAGAAGAGTTGCAGGCTGGCATCGCCATAGAGCCTGTTTTGGGCAAAGACGACGAGATAGAGGACC
>JBJOKU010000174.1:0-4063 GCA_046045925.1 Pseudomonadota bacterium | reverse complement strand
CACGGTATCCATGGTTACCAAGCCAGCTTCCCGGAAGTGTACCGAGTTCCCAAGATTTCCGGCCAGTCCGAAAAATTCATCGTTTCCGCTCTCAACGCCTACAAACAAGGCGAACGCAAGCATCCCACCATGCGCGGTATCGCCGAGAGCCTGAGCGAGCAGGACATGGCTGACATGGCTGCCTACTACGCCGCACACGGCGTGGTGGCTGGAGCTGCTGCTCCCAAGAATTCCGAGCCCTCTGCCAAGGTGGCCGAGTTGCTGAAGAAGGGCAACTGCGCATCTTGCCACGGTGAAAACCTCAGCAAGCCCATTTCTCCCGACTATCCCAAGCTTGGCGGCCAGCACGCTGACTACCTGTTTGTGGCACTCAAGTCGTACAAGCAGGAGAAGTCTTCTGTTTGGGGTCGCTCCAACGGCGTGATGGGTGGCATTGCCAAGCAGTTCAGCAACGCTGAACTCAAGGAACTGTCCAAGTACATCGCCGCCCAACAGGGTGAGCTCAAGACCATTCCCCAGAACAAGTTCCGTTAATCGGTTCTTGACTGAGACAAAAAGCCGCTGCAACCCAGCGGCTTTTTTCATGGGTCAATGGGGCGTAGGTATGGTGACTTACTGGCCCTGAGTGAAGCCTTGCTGACGCCAAGCCTCAAACACAAGCACCGCCACCGCGTTGGAGAGGTTCAGGCTGCGCTGGCCGGGCAGCATGGGCAGGCGCAACCGTTGCTCTGGCTTGAACTCTTGGCGCACAGAATCACTCAGGCCGCGCGTCTCGCAGCCAAAAATGAACCAATCGCCGGGCTGGAAAGCCGCTTCAAAAGCATTGTGGGAGCCTTTGGTGGTCATGGCAAACATGCGTTGCCTGTCCGGCTGGCATGTGTCGAGGAATGTGTTCCAGTGGGCGTGGCGTTGCAGGCTGGCGTACTCGTGGTAGTCGAGTCCGGCGCGGCGCATCTGCTTGTCGTCCAAGCTGAAACCCAGTGGCTCGATGAGGTGCAAGTGGCAGCCGGTGTTGGCGCACAGGCGAATGATGTTGCCAGTGTTGGGTGGGATTTCCGGCTCGACCAAAACGATGTTGAACATGGCGCGGCAGTGTAGCGGGTTCAGTGGCTTTCGGACTGACTTGGTGTGCGGGCCAGCACGATGGCGCTGACTTGCCGTGCTCCTGCTTGCAGCAGGACCTGTGCTGCGTGCGTGAGCGATGCGCCGGTGGTCATCACATCGTCCACCAGCACGAAGTGGCGATCTTGGGCCTGGCTTTGCTGGCCCGGTTGCACGGCAAAAGCGTGGCGCACATTGTTCATGCGCTCGGCCAGCGTGCATTCACTTTGGGCTCTGGTGTGCAATACCCGCAGCAGGATGTCGTGCCGGATTTTGCCCGGGGACAGCGAGCGGGCCAGCAGGCCGGCCTGATTGAATCCGCGCTCGCGCAAGCGTTGTGCAGACAGGGGCATGGGAATCAGGGCATCGCAGCTTTGCAGCAATTGCTGCGCATGCGGGAGCCGGTGCAGCAGTGGGGCGAACTGAGCGGCCAAGGCGGTGTCTTCATGGAATTTGAGCCGGGTGATGAGACGGTCCCAGGGGTAGCCGTAATCCACTGCGGCCAGGCAATGCGACAGCGGCCCCGGATGCAATAGGCAATGTCCGCAGATATCGGGGGCGTTTCCGGGGAACGAGGGCAGGGGAAGTGCGCAGCGAGTGCAGCGGTGCGTGGTTGGCGCGAATCGCGAGAGGCAGTCGCCGCACAAGACTGCACTGGGCCAGTGGTGACAGATGCGACAACAGCTTGGGATCATGCGGGGTCAATATACTCGGCACGCCAGCGGGTAATCCATCCCGTGTTCCCGTGTTGCCTCCAGCGATAGCCCATGACTTCCACCGACCTGAGCCCGCCCCGACATCCACCAACGCTGGATGGCCATGCTGCGCAGATGTGGCATCAACGTGCACCACTGCGCACGCCGTGGCTGCATGCCGAGGTGGCACGGCGCATGGCTGAACGCCTGGAGTGGATCAAGTTGCAGCCCGCGCAGTGGTTGCACTGGGATGTTCTGCGAAATGGCCGTGAGGCGCATGGCTCACTTGTGCAGCAGTATCCGAAGGCGCGGTCTTGGTGTCCGGCCCCGCCGCTGGCAGATGCCGAGCCTGCGCTTGCCGAACGCTACATTCACGCACTCAAGGAAGCCTTTCAACCCGCTTGGTGGTCGCCCCGGCGGTGGTTGGGGCCTGTTCCCGAATTGGCCTGGCCGGCGGAGGATCAGCTCGACATGCTTTGGGCCAACATGGTGATGCATGGCAGTGCTGATCCCGAAGGGCTCTTGGCGCATTGGCACCGTTTGCTGGCAACCGATGGCTTCTTGATGTTTTCTTGCCTGGGGCCGGACACGCTCACGGAGTTGCGTGGGCTCTATGCGTTGCTGGGCTGGCCCGCACCCATGCATGAACTCACTGACATGCACGACTACGGTGACATGCTGGTTCAGGCTGGTTTCGCCGAGCCGGTCATGGACATGGAACGGCTGGTGCTGACCTTTGCAACCCCTGAGCGTGCCTTGCAGGAACTGCGCGAATTGGGGCGCAACTGCAGCGTCGGGAGGCCGCTTTCATTGTTGGGTCGTGGCAGATTGACGCAACTGTGTGCCGCCATGGACAGGCATATGCGCAACGAACAAGGGGAAATTGCCCTGACTTTCGAAATCATTTACGGGCATGCCCTTAAACCCAAACCCACGGTCAAGCTGGCTGCTCAAAGCAGTGTTTCGCTTGAGCAGATGCGCCAAATGCTTGCGTCAGGTCAAGCCCGCTCGAATTGACTCGCAAGAATGCAGTCAGTTGTGTTTGCCCCCTTGTGTTTTTGGCTTGAAAACGGGGTGAATCTTGTGTAAACGGGGTTAGAATCCCGGCTGGTTAAATGGGTATGTTCCCATGCTGGCTGTCGGGTCGCTTTGGTGAAAGGGCGCGATGGCATACCGAGATTCACCCGTGACAGACATTGCTTACCGCTTTGCCACGATCTCGCCTCAAGGCTTGAGCTGGCATCTTCGTCGCAACTGTTCCATCACGCCCGTCCAGTTGGGCGGCATGTACGCGTCGCTGTGCGCCGTGTCACTCGGGATTGCAGGCTACTTCTGGCTGCAAGGGGCAAAACTGGTGATGCCTTTTGCTGTGCTGGAGCTGTTTGCGGTTGGTGTTGCATTCGTTCTGTATGCGCGCCATGCCGTCGACAGCGAGCGCATCGCGCTCACGGGCTCGCAATTGGTGGTTGAACTCGATCGTGCCGGCAAGACTGAGCGCTTCGAGCTGAACCCGGCGTGGTTGCGTATCGAGCCAAGTGCGGATGAGCGCTCCTTGGTGGAGCTAAGTGCGCAGGGGCGAAGCGTCCGTGTAGGACGCTTCATGCGCCCCGAGCTGCGCCCGGATTTGGCGAAAGAAATTCGAGCGGCTGTGCGCAGCGCGGTCAATCGGTGATGTGAGTCGTCGAAATATATAAGTATCTGCTTATATACTTTCGTGGCAGAGATCAAGACGTTGAGAGCATTGAGTTGGAAAGCAAGATGAACAACATGAAGACAGTCTCCAAATTGTTGAGCACGATGGTGGCAAGCCTGGGTGCATGGATCAGCACGGCGGCCTATGCCGTGAATGACTTGCCCGGCGGTCCGGCCGTGCGCCAGTTGAATCTGCATCCTGCTGCCACCAAGATTGCCGAGGAGCAAGGCTGGCTGCACTGGATGATGATCATCCTGTGTACCCTGATCTTCGTGGTGGTGTTTGGTGTGATGGCTTATTCGTTGCTCAAGCACCGCAAATCGGTCGGTCACAAGGCGCAAGAGCTGCCTGAGCCCATTTGGGTTGAAATTGGCTGGACGGTGGTCCCCTTCATCATCGTTATCCTGATGGCTCTGCCCGCTACCAAGGCGGTGGTTGCCCAGAAAGACACCACCAATGCCGATCTGACCATCAAGGCCACCGGCTACCAGTGGAAGTGGGGTTATGACTACCTCAAAGGCGAGGGCGAGGGCATCAGCTTCATTTCTACCCTGGATAACAACCACCGCATCAT
>JBJOKU010000173.1:0-4083 GCA_046045925.1 Pseudomonadota bacterium | reverse complement strand
CGTGCAAGCCTATCTGGTGAGCTTTATCAATGTGGCGCTGAACATCGCGCTGGTGGTGGCCATTCTCGGCTACTTCGGCGTGGAAACCACCACCTTCGCCGCCTTGGTGGCAGGCGCTGGCGTGGCCATTGGCGCGGCTTGGGGTGGTTTGCTCTCCAACTTTGCGGCGGGCATTTTCTTGCTTGTGCTGCGCCCCTTCAAGGTGGGCGACTACATTCACGGCGGTGGCGTGGAGGGCACGGTAGTGGAGATCGGCCTGTTCGGCACCACCCTCAACAGCCCCGACAACGTGCGCACGCTGGTAGGCAACTCCAAAGTGCTCGGCGGCGACATCAAAAACTTCAGCGCCAACGGATTCCGCCGCGTGGACTTGGCCGCACAACTCGCTGGCAGCGCCGATGTCCACAAAGCCATCGCCCTGCTCAAAGACGCGGTGGCCAAAGTGGGCAACATCGACCCCAAGCAAGGCGTGGACGTGGAAATCATCGAGTTCAACGAATTCGGCCCCAAGCTGGCCGTGCGCCCCTACTGCCACACCGACCACTACTGGCAAGTCTATTTCGACACCAACAAAACCATCGCCGACACACTCGGCGCAGCGGGCTTCCCCGTGGCCACACGCCCGGTGAAGGTTTACCCCGTTTGAACTTGTCGGGTCATCCTCGGTTCCGTTCGGGCTGAGCCTGTCGAAGCCCAACGACTGGCTCAGGGCCAACGGGTTCACGGGCCATGAGCAAGCCCATGACCTGCGACAATTGCAGGCATGGGCAACAGACTTTCTCAAATCGCCACCCGCACGGGTGACAACGGCACCACGGGTCTTGGCAACAACACCCGCGTTTCCAAAGACAGCTTGCGTGTGCACGCCATGGGCGACGTGGACGAGCTCAACTCCCACATCGGCGTGCTGCTCTGCGAAGACATGCCCGCTGGCGTGCGCGAGCTGCTGATCGACATCCAGCACCAACTCTTCAACTTGGGCGGCGAGCTGTCCATCCCCGGCTTTGAGCTGCTCAAAGCCGAGGCGCTGCTGCAACTCGACGAGGCGCTGGAGCACTACAACGCGCAACTGCCCAAACTGCAAGAGTTCATCCTCCCCGCAGGCAACCGCGCCGCAAGCCAGGCCCACGTGTGCCGCACCGTCGCCCGCCGCGCTGAGCGTGCCGTGGTCTCGCTTGGCCAAGCCGAAGACGTGAAAGACAACCCCCGCCAATACCTCAACCGCCTGAGCGATTTGATGTTTGTGCTCGCCCGCGTGCTCAACCGCATGAACGGCGGCGACGATGTGTATTGGAAGAGCGAGCGCATGGCTCGCGAAGCCGACTGAGCCAAAGCACGAGACACTCCGAGCGGGCGGGTGTCGTGCGCTGGTCTCGTTCTACCCGGAGCGCCCGGCGACGGTTGGCACTGACACCCGCACCCGCGCTGCCCTCTCTTTGTTGTCGATTCAGTGCAGTGGCACAAATTGCGCCAGCGCGCACCACGCATCAAACACCGGGCGCAGGTCTTGCGGCAAATCGAGCACAAAGTCCACATTGAGCGGATGCGCGGGCGAGGGGAAATGCCGCAGCGCATCGAGCAGCACTTGGCCTTGACGGCGGTCTTTCTCGCGCTTGTCGGCGCGGCGCTCGGGTTTGTCGGCCAGCCAAAGTTTGTGCAGCGCCATGAAGCGCGGGTCGGGCACGACCAATGGCGCGGCTCGCCCGCGCACGGTGGCCACCACCACGCTCACGGGTCGCCCCATCAGCAGCCACTCTTGCTCCACCAGCGATGCCATGGGGTCGAACACCTGATTTTTGGGCAAGGGGTGTGTGCTGGGCGCGGCGAGCAACTCCACCTCGTAGCCATCATTGGCCACAGCTTGATAGGGCTTGCGGGCTGACACGCGGTAGCTGCCATCGATGCTTTTGAGCACGCTCAGCAAGGTTTTTTCGCGGTTGGGTTGCGCCGTGCCAGGCAAACGCGTGGCCAGCGACACCTTGGAGCCCCGGCACCACGCCAAATCAAAATCTTCGGTTTCTTCGTTGCCCGTGGGCAGCTTGGCACCGATGAACAATTCATAAGCCACGAAGGCGTTGGTGCCCACGACGAGCAGGTCTTGGCCGAGAAGCCCGGCAATATCAAGGGCGCGCAAAATCTCCGCTTGACGGTCGGGCAGTGAGGGCAGGCGCAAACGGCGATACAAAGCCGCACGCTCAGAGATCACGCCGTCCAGCGAGGCAATGCGGGCCTTGAGAGCGGTTCGTTCTTCAACAAACTGGTTGTAACGGGTTTCGGTTTCGGGGCTGCGCGGGCCGATGCTGGTCCCGCTGCCTTGCGGGTCGTTTTTCGCGTAAAGGTAATCAACGCCGTCTCTGTTGGCCCAATACAGCGACATGGGAAGGGCGTCTAGGTCGCGTCGAGTGTCCAGCCAAGTTTGGTAAGCCTGCTCCAGATTGGCCGCAATGCGCTGGGAATCGCTGCTGAAGGGCAAAAAATCAGACTTTGAATAAACCATAAGTGCCTGATTTTATTGGTTTTGCACCAGTCGTGCGCGAATTTCCGCGCCATTGGTGCAAAACCGCGGTTTGCCTACATCTGCTCCCACGGCAGGCCGTCAAAGCGCCAGCCGTTGAGTGTGCTGCGGTGAAAGTTTTCGTCGAGCGAACCTTCAAAGCCGTGCAGGATGTTGGTTACATCGGCAAAGCCTGCGGCCTCCAGTGCCTTGGCCGCGTCCACCGTGCGCTGGCCGCTGCGGCAGATCAGGAACACCGGCACATCCTTGCCGCCCACCTCGTCGGCCACCTGTTTGGCAAAGGCGGCGGGGTCTGTTTCAAACGCGGGGTATTCGTACCACGACACATGCACCACTGGGCGCGGCAGGCCCGCCGGGCGGCCCACGTAGAGGGTTTCGATTTCCATGCGCACGTCCACCATCACCGCGTCGGGGTTGGCTTGCAGGGCGTCAAAGGCTTGGCGGGGGCTGAGGTTTTTCATGGTCGGGTCAAGCCCGCTATTGTCGGGGAAATTGGGGGCCCGCCTAAAATCGGGGGCTTATGAAACCGATTGCCTACACCCGTGCCCAAGCCCTGCCCGACATTTTGCGCCAGCGCATCGTCATCATCGACGGTGCCATGGGCACCATGATCCAGCGCTTCAAGCTCGGTGAAGCGCAGTACAGGGGCGAGCGTTTCAAGGACTTCCCCAAGGACGTGAAGGGCAACAACGAGCTGCTCAGCCTCACGCGCCCCGACGTGATTAGCGATATCCACGAAGGCTACCTCGCCGCCGGGGCTGACCTCATTGAAACCAACACCTTCGGCGCTACAACAATAGCCCAGGCCGACTACGACATGGCCGATCTCGCCTACGAGATGAACCTGGTCTCGGCAAAATTAGCCCGCGCCGCCTGCGACAAATACAGCACCCCTGACAAGCCCCGCTTCGTCGCTGGCGCCCTTGGCCCCACGCCCAAAACCGCCAGCATCAGTCCCGACGTGAACGACCCCGGCGCGCGCAACGTCAACTTTGAAGAGCTCCGCGCCGCCTACTACGAGCAAACCAAAGGCTTGGTCGAAGGCGGCTCAGACGTGCTGCTGGTCGAAACCATCTTCGACACCCTCAACGCCAAGGCCGCGCTCTTCGCCATCGACGAATACTTCGAGGCCAGCGGCGAGCGCCTGCCCATCCTCATCAGCGGCACGGTCACAGACGCCTCAGGCCGCGTGCTCTCGGGCCAGACGGTGACGGCGTTCTGGTACAGCGTGCGCCACGCAAGGCCCCTGTCCATCGGCCTCAACTGCGCCCTCGGTGCCACCCTCATGCGCCCCTACATCCAGGAGCTCAACCGTGTGGCCGAAGACACCTTCATCAGCTGCTACCCCAACGCCGGCCTGCCCAACCCCATGAGCGACACCGGCTTTGACGAAACCCCAGACGTGACCTCACGCCTAATCCACGAATTCGCCGCCGAAGGCTTGGTCAACATCGTGGGCGGCTGCTGCGGCACCACACCGGATCACATTGCGGCCATCGGGCAGGCGGTGAAGGGCGACGCGCCGAGAAAGACGGGCAAGGGGTTTTATCGGGAAGCGGCTTGAGTTT
>JBJOKU010000172.1:0-4093 GCA_046045925.1 Pseudomonadota bacterium | reverse complement strand
AGGCGCCGATTTCGACGCGCTTGCCGAACGAGGGGCCGCTTGGGGCGTTGCCCAGCAGCTTGTTGATGAATTTGCGAATCATGGATGCGATTGGAACAGATCAAGCACGCGCCAGCCCCTTTCATGGGCCAGGGCGCGCAATTTGGGGTCGGGGTTGGTGGCCACGGGCTCGTGCACCATCTCCATCAGGGCGAGGTCGTTCATGCTGTCGGTGTAGAAGCTGGCGTGCTTCACGTCGGCCCAGTCTTTGCCCTGCGCAGCGAGCCACTGCTTGACGCGTGTGACCTTGCCTTCGCGTGCGCTGGGCACGCCCTTGACGCGCTGGGTGAACCAGCCGCTGGTATCGCGCTCCAGCTCCACAGCGATGAGTTCGCTCACACCAAAGGCTTCCACGATGGGGCGCGTGACAAACTCGTTGGTGGCCGTGACCACCACGATGCGGTCGCCCGCTGCGCGATGCTTCTCGATCAGCGCAAAGGCCTCTGGCCGCATGGCCGGGCGGATGACTTCGGCCATGTAGCGCTGGTGTGCAGCGCGGGCGGCCTCGGGGCCGCGCTTTACAAATCCCTCGGTGGCGAAGGCCACGTATTCATTCAGGTCGAGCACACCGGCGCGGTAATCGGCAAAGAACTGGTCGTTGCGGGCCTTGAAGTGCCCGGCATCCACCCAGCCCAGCGCGATGGTGAATTCACCCCAGGAGTAGTCGGAGTCCAGCGGCAGCAGGGTGTGGTCCAGGTCGAAGAGGGCGAGGTTCATCAGAGTTGTTCCAGCATCGTCTTGATGAGCGGAATGGTGATGGGGCGCTGCTTCATCAGGGCAAAGCGGTCGAGCTGGTCGAGCAATTGCATGAGGCTGGCGAGATCACGCGAAAAGCGCACGAGCATGAAGTCCATCACTTCGTCCGACAGGAACACGCCGCGGGCATCGGCCTCTTGCCGCAGCACGGCGCGGCGCTCGGCCTCGGTGAGGGCGTGCAGGGCGAACACATGGCCCCAGCCCAGGCGAGTACGCAGGTCTTCGCGCAGTGGCAAGTCGGCGGGTGGCACCAGCCCTGCGGCCAGCACCCAGACGCGGGCGGTTTGTGCATTGACAAACCAGTTGAAGGCCAGATGTTGCTGCTCGGTGTCGTACAGGTGCACGTCGTCCATGACGATGGCGTTCCAGTGGTCTGCAAAAGGTGTGCCGGGTGAGGTGTCCGGATCGAGCCGCCCTACCGATGCACCCCGGTCGCGCAGGGCCTGCGTGACGGCTTGCAGCAGGTGTGATTTGCCGCTGCCCTGTTCGCCCCACAGGTAGGTGGGCACGGGCGAGGGCTGGGCGCTGCCTGTCCAGAGCTTCAAATGAGCGAGGGCATCGGCGCTGCGGTCTGCGTGAAAGTTGTCCAGCGTGGGGCTGGTGGCCAGCACCATGTCAAGCGCGATCTGCTGCATCAAACGCCCTTGTACAGGTTGCTGCCGAGGTATGCGGCCTTGATGCGACGGAACGCGACGAGGGTGATGGCGCTGGCCGGAAGTGCTACCAGCACCCCCACAAACCCGAAGAGCTTGCCGAAGGCGAGCAAGGCGAAGATAACGGCCAGTGGGTGCAGGCCAATGCGCGCACCAACCAATTTGGGTGTCAGCCAGAAGCCTTCAAGGATTTGTCCTGACCCATACACCGCCACCACCATGATGAGGGCCAGACTGGACTGGAATTCCAGAAAACCCGCCATGAGGGCCGCGACCAGCCCGATGCCAAAGCCCACGTAGGGGATGAACATTGCCAGCCCCGTGAACAGGCCAATCGGCAGCGCCAAGTCGAGGCCGAACAGGGCCAATCCGCATGCGTAGTAAGAGGCCATCAGGAACATGACCAGCAGTTGGCCGCGCAGGTACTGGCTCAAGACTTCGTCGGTTTCCAGCAGGAAACTGTCCACGCGGGCACGCAGGTGGGGAGGGATGAACTCGCGCACCCTGTCGACAAAAATAATCCAGTCAAGCAGAAAAAAGAACAGGGCCACGGGGATCAGCACCAATGAGCCCGCAATCGTGAGTGCCACCCCTCCGCCAACCTTGAGCGAGTTGACCAGTGCACTCATGGCGCTACCGCTGTGGGTGTTCAGGTAACGCCCCACGAGTTCGCGGATGCGATCCATGTCAAAGTCGGATTTCAGATCGAGATAAGCCAAAATGGGCTGGAGCACGGCATTGAATTTTTCAAGCAGCCGGGGGAGTTGCTCACGGATCTGGGGCAGCTCATGAAAAATGATGGGCACGATCAGCAAAGCCACGCCCAGCAGCAGCAAAATCAGCCCCAGTTCAACCACAACGACGGCCAGGGCGCGGGGCCAGGCCCGTTGGTGCAGCTTGTCCACCAGCGGATGCAGCGCATAGGCCAGAATCGCGCCCACCACGAAAGGTATCAACACAGGCCCCAATAGCCAAAGCACCAACAAGCCAGCCAGGGCTATCCCTAGCCAGGCCATTCCTTTGAGCTGAGTCTGTGTAAATTGCATATGCCGAAAAGGCTAAATGGGGGTTGTCGGGTGCGAATAAAATCGGGATTCATTTTACCCAGCCCCGTTGCGGTGGACGGATACCACAGCCCAACCTCGACCGGCGGCCAATTGCTACAAAAATATGAGCACTACCCCCATTTCCTACAAAGACGCTGGCGTTGACATCGATGCCGGTGATGCCCTGGTTGACCGCATCAAGCCCTTGGCCAAACGCACCATGCGCGAGGGCGTGCTCGCCGGAATCGGCGGATTTGGGGCGCTGTTTGAGGTGCCCAAGCGCTACAAGGAGCCGGTTTTGGTGTCAGGCACCGATGGCGTGGGCACCAAGCTCAAGCTGGCTTTTGAGTGGAACATGCACGACACCGTGGGCATCGATCTGGTGGCCATGAGCGTGAACGACGTGCTGGTGCAAGGTGCCGAGCCACTGTTCTTTTTGGACTACTTCGCCTGCGGCAAGCTCGATGTGGACACCGCCGCCGCCGTGGTGGGCGGCATCGCCAAGGGCTGTGAAGACTCGGGTTGCGCCCTCATCGGTGGTGAAACCGCCGAAATGCCCGGGATGTACCCCGCCGGCGAATACGATCTGGCCGGTTTCTGCGTGGGTGCGGTCGAAAAATCCAAGATCCTCACCGGCGCGAACGTGCAGGTGGGTGATGTGGTGCTGGGGCTGGCCTCCAGCGGCGTGCACTCCAATGGTTTCTCGCTGGTGCGCAAGTGCATCGAACGTGCGGGCGACAGTGCCCCCGCCACGCTGGACGGCAAGCCGTTCAAGAAGGCCATCATGGAGCCCACCCGCCTGTACGTGAAAAACGTGCTGGCCGCGCTGGCGGCTCACCCCACTTCGACAAGCTCAGTACAGGGCATCAAGGCACTCGCCCACATCACTGGCGGCGGTCTGCTCGAAAACATCCCACGTGTGCTGCCCGAGGGGCTGGCTGCACACCTGCAAAAGGGCAGCTGGCCACAGACTGAACTTTTCGCCTGGCTGCAAAAAACCGCCGGCATCGACGACATCGAGATGAACCGCACCTTCAACAACGGTATCGGCATGGTGGTTGTCGTGTCTGCCGACCAAGCCCAAGCCACGGCTGCCACACTGGCTGCGTTGGGCGAAAAGGTTTACACCATCGGCCAGATTGCTCCGCGCGGCGACGGTGCTGCGGTGGTGGTGGCCTGAGGCAGGCCCCTTCTCCGGAGAAGGCCCTGCGAAGGGCCTTTTTTACTGTTTGGCCGCTTCTTTGTCAGACTCTTCCATCTTGCGCTTGAAAAGACGCGCGAAATATCCGCCCATCAAAAGGGTGAAGGCGATGACACCCGCACTCATCAGGCCGTAGTCGGTGGAAAACAAATCTTTCAGCAATTTCATCTGGCACTCCTCGTGAATGGATGGGTGCAGTCTGGCTGAGTGCCGCAAACCCGTTTTGATTCAAATCACAAGGGGCCGGACTTGCCGGGACGAAATTGCCTTCTTTGATGTGCGTCAATTTCTTGGCCCGACAACAGTCAGTCGAGCTGGGGAGTAGCCGCCAGAACTTCGTCGAGGGTGGTTCTGCCCTGCGCCACATGCATGGCCCCGCTCAGGCGCAATGGACGCAT
>JBJOKU010000171.1:0-4160 GCA_046045925.1 Pseudomonadota bacterium | reverse complement strand
GCTGCAGCCCTCAGGGCATGGCAAAACAACGAGGTGACGACGCATGGCTTTCATCAATTACGTGACGCAGATTCAGTTTGATTTTGGTGCGATTTCCCTGCTGGCCACTGAGTGCCAGCGCGTGGGAATCACGCGGCCCCTGATTGTGACCGATCAAGGCATTCGCGCTGCGGGTGTGCTCGACAAAGCGATTGCCGCACTGGGTGGTTTACAGCACGCAATTTTTGACCAGACTCCCAGCAACCCCACCGAGGCCGCAGTGCGTGCCGCCGCAGCCATTTACATTGCCCAGAAATGTGACGGCCTGATCGCCGTAGGCGGCGGCAGCGCCATCGACTGCGCCAAGGGCGTCGCCATCGCCGCCACCCACGAAGGCCCGCTGTCTTACTACGCCACCATCGAAGGCGGCTCCACCCGCATCACCGACAAAGTGGCGCCGCTCATTGCCGTGCCCACCACCAGCGGCACTGGCAGCGAAGTCGCCAGGGGTGCCATCATCATCGTGGACGACCACCGCAAACTCGGCTTTCACAACTGGCTGTTGGTGCCCAAGACCGCCATTTGCGACCCCGAGCTGACACTGGGCCTGCCACCCATGCTCACCGCTGCCACCGGCATGGATGCCATCGCCCACTGCATGGAAACCTTCATGGCCGCGAGTTTCAACCCACCGGCAGACGGCATCGCGCTCGACGGCTTGGAACGCGCTTGGGCTCACATTGAACGCGCCACCCGCAACGGCCAAGACCGCGAAGCGCGCCGCCAAATGATGAGCGCCAGCATGCAAGGGGCGATGGCTTTTCAAAAAGGTTTGGGCGCAGTTCACAGCTTGAGCCACAGCTTGGGTGGCGTGAACCCGCGCCTGCACCACGGCACTTTGAACGCCATGTTTTTGCCAGCCGTGGTGCGCTTTAACTCCCAGGCTGACAGCGTGAAAACCGAAAAGCGTTTGGAGCGCATGGCTCATGCGATGGGTCTGCAAAGCGTGACAGACATCGCCCCCGCCATTCGCGACATGTGCGCCCGCCTCGGCTTGCCCACTGGGCTTGCGGCGATGGGCGTGGAGCGCGGCTGGTACGAGCGCATCATCGACGGCGCGATCAAGGACCATTGCCACAAGACCAACCCCCGCATTGCCAGCGCCGAGGAATACGCCGCCTTGCTTGACGAATCCATGTAAGGCCAGCGTGACCTCTTCAACACCGCACAAAAGCGGCTACATCTTCGCGGCCATCGTCGTGATGGTCTGGTCTGGCTTCATTCTGGTTTCGAGATTGGGTGGCGTCAGTCCGCTCACCGCTTGGGACACGATGGCTCTGCGCTTTGCCACCGCAAGCTGCATCTTGCTGCCCTATTGGCTCTGGAAACGCCCCTGCAGTTTGCTCGACCCGCGCGTGCTCACCTTGGCGGTTGTGGGCGGCATTGGCTATTGCGCCTTTGTCTATCTGGGCTTCAAATCTGCGCCCGCAACTCACGCAGCTCTGCTCTTGCCGGGCTTGCTGCCCTTTTTCAACGTCATCTTCGCCTGCCTCATCATGGGCGAAACCTTCACCCGCAACCGCGCCGTCTCGCTCACCGTGATTGCCGCTGGTGTGGGCTGCTTGGCCGTCGAAGCCTTCAGCGCGCCAACCGGCCCCAACCACAGCCTTTGGGGCGATGTCCTCTTGCTGGCCTCATCGTGCTGCTGGGCACTTTACGGCGTGCTCTCGCGCCACTGGAAGATTGGCCCCATGGCCTCGCTCACGGGCGTGGCGCTCATCACCGCTGCGCTGTATCTGCCTGTCTATTTGTTGTTTTTGCCCAAGCAAATCGCCGTTGCCCCAACCGCCACCATCGTCACGCAAATCGTCTATCAGGGCATCATCGCCACCACCATTGCCATGTGGCTCTACATCCGCGCCCAAGAAATCCTAGGACCCTCTACCGTGGGTGCCTTCATGGCCATGATCCCTGCCGTTGCAGGCCTGGCCGCTGTGCCCCTGCTTGGCGAACACCTGAGCGTGTGGCTGCTGGCGGGGTTGTTTTTTGTGAGTTGTGGCGCGTTTCTCGGCGTGAAGGGCCTTGCGTGGCTCAAGGACAAAGAGGCCTGAGCGGATTCATCAAATCAATTTGATATGTGATTCATCCATCATCTATTTAGTTGCGTGCGCATCCATCTAGGTATAGAATTCAGCCCCCGGAGACTTACATGCCCGACAGCAACGCCTCACCCAGCACCAATGTCTACGAGCTTGAACGCTCGTTCACCTACCGTTTGCACCTGCTGCACAAGATGACCGACCAGCACAGCCAGTATGCCTACGTGCGCGAGGCGGGCTTGAGCCTGAGCGATGGGCGCTGCCTGGCCACGGTAGGCAGTTTTGAGCCGCTCTCGGTGAAAGAACTGGCAGAGAAGGCCAACCTCAACAAGGGTCAGGCCAGCCGTGCCGCGCAGGCATTGGTGGATCAGGGCCTCGTGCGCAAGGATGACCATGCCGAAGATGGCCGTGGCGTGGTGCTCACTCTCACGCCCGCAGGCCGCCGTGCCTGGAAAAAAACCATGGCCCTGATTGAAGAACGCAACCAGCAAATCTTCGGCTGCCTGAGCGAGGGCGAACTCGCCACCTTAAGCCAGTTGTTTGACCGCCTAATCGCCAACGCCCGCAAAGCCTGACCCACCCAAAGCCACGAGCCCGCCATGCACCAACCCGAAACTGCGCCCCGCCCGTCGATCTATTACAACTACCAAGTCTTCAAGCCTTGGCTGCCCTCTGCAAACCCGGCGCAAGCGCGGCAGAAGGTGGTCGTTGCTGGCTGCGGCCCCGCAGGCATGGTGGCTGCGCTGGAACTGGCCCGCCACGGCGTGCCCAGTGTGCTGCTCAACTCAGAGTTGCAAGTCTCGCAAGGCAGCCGCGCGATTGTGTTCACGCGCCGCTCGATGGAAATCTTGCAACAGGTAGGCGTGGCCGACCGCATCACCGAAAACGGCCTGCCTTGGCGCTTTGGCAACTCGTTTTATCGTGGGCAAAAGGTCTTTCGCATGGAAGCGCCTCACAGCGAAGACGATCGCTTTTTTCCCATGATCAACCTGCAACAGCAGTACCTTGAGGAATACCTGCTCGACGCCTGCGCGGCCAACCTGCTCATCGACCTGCGCTGGGGCAACAAGCTCACCCAGGTTATGCAACGCGAAGGCTTTGCCGAGCTGGAAATCGACACGCCCGAAGGCGCATACAAGCTGGAGACCGACTGGCTCATCGCCGCCGACGGCGGGCGCTCTGGTATCCGCACCCAGCTTGGTTTGAAGCTTGACGGCTCGTCGTATGAAGGCTTGTTCGTCATTGCCGACATCCGCATCGACCTGCCCTACCCCACCGAGCGCCGCGCCTACTTCGACCCCGAGTGGAACCCCGGCAACACCATCCTCATGCACCGCGAGCCACACGGCATCTGGCGCGTGGATTACCAGCTCCCGCCCGGCGAATCGCCCGAAGACGCACTGCGCCCCGAGTCGCTCAAAGCCCGCATTGACGCGCAGCTCGCCATGATCGGCCACGCCGGGGCGAAGTGGGAGATGGACTGGTGCTCCGTCTATTCCGCCCGCACCCTCACCCTGCCCGACTATGTGCACGGCAGCGTGCTCTTCACGGGCGACGCGGCGCACCTGCTGCCCATCTTTGGCGTGCGCGGGGCGAACACCGCGTTTCAAGACTCGCAGTCACTCGCCTGGCATTTGGCTTTTGTGGTCAAGGGGCTGGCTGGCAAAAAATTGCTGCAAAACTTCAGCGCCGAGCGAGTGGGCGCGGCCCGCGAAATCATAGACGAAGCGGGCAAAAGCACCCGCTTCATGACCCCGCCCTCACATGGTTTTCGCCTGCTGCGCAATGCCGTGCTCTCGCTCTCGCTCACGCAAGAATTTGTGCGCCCGCTCTACCACTGGCGCACCTCGCGCCCGCATGAATACACCCACTCCGCGCTCAACAGCACGGGCGACGACAACGCCCTCTTCAAAACCGGCCCGGCTCACGGCGCACCGCCACAAAACGTGCGCCTAGGCCCCGACGACTACCTGCTCGACCACCTCGGCGGCGGGTTTGATCTGCTCTATTTCACCGGAGCCGATGCCCTGCCCGAGAGCCTGCAAAGCGTCATTCAAGCCGCACGCGCCAAGGGCACGCCCC
>JBJOKU010000170.1:0-4207 GCA_046045925.1 Pseudomonadota bacterium | reverse complement strand
AATGACTCCCCGGGCTGCACTGCTCTTTTCTTTGGCGTACAGCCAAACACTGCCACAAGATGTGTTGCGTCACGAAGCGGAAATCTATGGTGGCTTGGTGCGTTCCCGTTTACGCCAGCATGCAAGCTGGTTTGGAGGGGCTGATGCCGACAGGTCACTCAGGCTGGGTTTTGTTTCTGGGGACTTGCGAGAGCACCCCGTGGGGTATTTTCTCGAGAGTGTTCTCGACAGTCTGGCTCAACTGCCGCCAAGGCAGTTTGAACTTCACGCCTACTCAACCATGCCCGTCTCCAAATGTGACGAAGTGACTTCTCGCTTGCGCAAGCACTTCGACCATTGGCATGATGTGTCGGCCACTTCCGATGGTGATGTGGTCACGATGATTCATGACCATGACAAGATTGATATCCTGATTGATCTGTCTGGTCATACTTCATACTCGCGGCTTGCAGTTTTTGCTGCCCGGCCTAGCCCGGTGCAAGTGAGCTGGCTGGGTTATTTTGCGACAACGGGTCTCAAGGAGGTGGACTGGTTCATCGCAGACCCCGTGACCATGCCTGCGGAGTTTGAATCCCATTTCACTGAAAAAATCTGGCGCTTACCGGACACGCGACTGTGTTTCAGCCCGCCTCTAAACAGCCCGGATGTGGCTGACCTGCCAGCCTTGGTTCACGCAGAAAGTGTGACATTCGGATGTTTCAACCATCTTGCCAAAATGAGCGATGAAGTGGTTGCCCTGTGGGCACGTGTCCTCAAGGCGGTCAATCAGAGCAAACTGCTTCTGAAGTCGTCTCCTCTTGAAGAAGAGAAGGTTCGACATGCGGTGATTGCCAGATTTGCCGCGCACGGTGTCGATGCCTCGCGCATCCTGATGGAAGGCCTGAGCAGCAGGTTTGATTATTTGGCGACCTATTCCCGCATCGACATTGCGCTTGATCCGTTCCCATATCCGGGTGGAACCACTTCGGTAGAAGCGCTATGGATGGGTGTTCCAGTTCTGACGCTTGTCGGGAACAGTTTTTTGTCGCGTCAGGGTGCAGGTCTTTTGGTCAATGCCGGACTACCCGATTGGGTGGCCAAGGATCAGGATGAGTATGTGCGCATAGCCGTTGAGAAAAGTGCGAACTTGCAAGCCTTGGCCGGATTACGCAGGGACCTGCGTGCCCAAGTGGCTTCCTCACCACTGATGGATGCCCCACTTTTTGTACAACACTTCAGTTCAGCACTGCGCGAGATGTGGCAGCAGTGGTGCGAATCTCAATCAGGCAAACACCCCGGCAGTGTCTTCCATCAGGTCTGATGCATGCTCCAGGTGATGCAGCCCATCGCCGAATGTCAATTCAATTTGCGTGAGTGCCTTGAAGTAGTGGCTGCCGATGTATTCGTCGGTGATGCCGATGCCACCGTGCAATTGCATGGCCTGCTGGCCGACGAAGCGGGCGGATTGGCTGAGCTGGTACTTGGCTTGTGAGCAGGCTTTGCGGCGCTCGGCGGCTGGTGCGCCCAGACGCAGGCTGGCGAGGTAGCTCATGGAGCGGGCGAGTTCAAGTTGCATCTTCATGTCGGCTACGCGGTGGCGCAGTGCCTGGAAGCTGGCAATTGGCACGCCAAATTGCTTGCGGGTGTTCATGTACTCCACTGTGAGCGCGAGCAGCTTGTCCATGGCACCCACGCCATAGGCGCACAGGCATGCGCTGGCGATGTCTTGCATCAGGTAGAGCGCGTCGGCTCCGCCGCGGGTGAGCAGTTGTGCGTTGGCGTTGACCAGCATGAGGTCGCCGGCGCGGCTGCCGTCTTGCGTCAGGTAGCCGCTGGGGCTGACACCAGTGGCGGTGCGTTCGACGATGAAGAGCGCGATCTGGCCGTCCAGCCGGGCGGGCACGATGAACGCATCAGCAGCATCGGCCAATGGCACCACGCGCTTGCGGCCGGTGAGTGAAAAGCCCTCGCCCGAGGCTTGTGCTGTGGTGTCGCAGTGATCGAGCCTGTAGCGCCCGCCTTGCTCCACATGGGCCAGCGTGATGACAGCTTCACCGCTGGCCAGTGCGGGCAGCCAAGTGTCTTGCATGGCGGCATGGCCGCTGTTGTGAATGGCGATGCCGCAGATCCAGGTGTGCATGAGCGGCTCGAGTGCGATGGCGCGGCCCAGCTCGTTCATCACCAGCATGCCTTCCACCGGACCCATGTCGAGACCGCCGTGTGATTCTGGCAGGCACAGGCCAGCAAGGCCCAGCTCGGCCAGCGCGTTGTAGTGCTCGCGCGAGAAGCCACCGCCCTTGGCGATCTGCTGGCGGGTTTCAAAGGCGTAGCCGCGCCCCAGATAGCGGGCCACGGCATCTTGCAACTGAATCTGTTCGACGCTGAAATCGAAGTCCATGTCGTGTCTCCTCAGCCCAGCACGGTCTGCGCCACGATGTTGCGCTGCACTTCGTTGCTGCCACCGTAGATGGTGGTTTTGCGATTGTTGAAATAACTGCCGGCCAGCGGTGCGTAATGCGCGAGGTACTGGTCGCCCTGCCAGCCCGCTTCCATTGCTTCATGGATGCTGGGCAGGGCCATGGGGCCAGCGGCGAGCATGAGCAGCTCGGCCACGCGCTGGGTGATTTCGCTGCCGCGAATTTTGAGCAACCCAGCCACGTCGAGTGATTGCTTGCCGGATTTCTCGGCGCAGAGCACACGCAGCACCATCATCTCCAGCGCCACGATGTCAATTTCGAGCTTGGCGATTTCGTCGCGGAATCGCTGGTCTTCCCAAAGCGCCTCTGCCTTGACCATGCGTTTCAATCGCTCCAGCTCACGCTTGCTGCGGTTCACGTCGGCGATGTTGGTGCGCTCGTGCGAGAGCAGGAACTTGGCATAAGTCCAGCCCTGGTTTTCTTCGCCGATGAGCTGGTTGGCGGGCACCTTGACGTTGTCAAAAAAGACTTCGTTCACTTCGTGCTCGCCGTCGAGCAGGATGATGGGACGAACCGTGACGCCGGGGCTCTTCATGTCGATCAGCAAGAAGCTGATGCCCGTTTGCGGTTTGCCTTCGCTGCTGGTGCGCACGAGGCAGAAAATCCAGTCGCCGTACTGGCCCATGGTGGTCCAGGTTTTCTGGCCGTTGACGAGGTAGTGGTCTCCCTGTCGCTCGGCACGGCATTTGAGCGATGCGAGATCAGAGCCGGAGCCCGGTTCGCTGTAGCCCTGGCTCCACCACACCTCGCCACTGGCGATGCCAGGAAGAAAACGCTTTTGCTGCTCGGGGGTGCCGAAGGCCATGATGACCGGGGCCACCATCACCGGCCCGAAAGGCATGATGCGCGGAGCTGCGGCGAGGGCGCATTCTTCTTCGAAGATGTGGCGTTCCACCGCGTTCCAGCCGGGGCCGCCGAATGCCTTGGGCCAGCCGAAAGCCAGCCAGCCTTGTTGCCCCAGCTTGCGGGCCCAGTCCTGGAAGTCGGCGCGGTGCAGACGCTGTCCGTTCCGTACCTTGTGGCTGACCTCTGGGCTGAGGTTGTCGCGCAACCATTGGCGCACGTTGTCGCGGTGTGCCTGTTCTTCAGGCGTGAAGTTCAAGTCCATGGTGTCCCCTCAATCTGGCAGGTTGTATCACGAAGGCGGCGATAATCCGGGGCCTGCCCGTGCACCTAGGTGACACGCGGCCCACTCACCTATGAAAAACATCGTCATCCTGATTTCCGGCAGTGGTTCCAACATGGCTGCCATCGTCAAGCAATCCCAGCAGGAGAACTGGTCCGCTTGCCTCGGCGCACGCGTGGTGGCGGTGCTCAGCAACCGCTCCGATGCGGCAGGCTTGGTCTGGGCCAAGCAGCAGGGACTGGCCACGCAAGTGGTGGATCACAAGGCGTTTGAAACACGCGAGGCTTTTGATGCCGAGTTGATGAAGGCCATTGATGCGTTCAACCCCGCGCTGGTGGTGCTGGCCGGGTTCATGCGCATTCTGACTGACGGTTTTGTGCTGCATTTCGAGGGGCGGCTGGTGAACATCCATCCCTCGCTGTTGCCGGCGTTCCCGGGGCTCAAGACGCATCAGCGTGCGATTGATGCGGGTTGCAAATTTGCCGGGGCCACGGTGCACCGTGTCACACCCCAGCTTGACCACGGCCCCATTCTTGAGCAATCGGTCGTGCCGGTGCTGCCGGATGACACTGCGCAGTCTTTGGCAGAACGCGTGCTCGCCACCGAGCACATCATCTACTCCAGA
>JBJOKU010000169.1:0-4224 GCA_046045925.1 Pseudomonadota bacterium | reverse complement strand
GCGACCCAACCAGATGCCCCTCGGCCACGCGATCACGCCACCACGGAATCCATTTTTCGTCGAGCGAGCCGCCACCAGTGCGTGTTTTTTCGTTGGCGACAAAGAAGGTGACTTTCACCTGCTGGCGTTTGAGCACATCGGCCACCAGCGGGGCCACTTCCATGTGGCCTGTGTCGAAAGTCAGGTAAAGCGGCTTGCTGCAAGCAGGCCCGGCTTGGGCAAACACAAACTGTGCTGCCAAGCCACCGCTGAGAGCAATCAGGTACTTCAGCGTGTTCTTCATGGGGCTCAGCGGCGGGGAGCGTGGTCGAGCGTCCAGACGCCGTGGGGCGACTTGCCCACTGGAACCTGCAACTTGATCTTGTAGGTTTCCAGATCGACCACAGTGACTTTGCGAATCCAGCGTGACGAGACCAGTAACAGTTTGCCGTCGGCGCTCACTTCCATGCAATCGGGGCCACCCGGCAGCGGAAAAGTCTTGGCCACGGTCATGCTTTGCAGGTCGATCTTGCTGATGGTGTTGTCCACGCGGTTGCTCACGAACAGATGCCGCTTGTCGCCCGCTGAGCGGAAAGCGTGTGCGCCGTCGCCGGTCTTGATGCGCTTGGCTTCCTTGGCCACAGGCCCTGAGACATCGAACACCTGCACGTTGTCTTCGGCGGTCAGGCCAATCAGCAGGAATTTGTCGTCAGCAGTGCCAAACACGTCGGCAGGCATCTTGCCCGTGGGCACGCGCCATTTGATGGCTTGGGTTTTGATGTCGATGGCCACCAACTCGTCGCTGTCTTGCATGGTGGCGTAGATTGTGGTGCTCTTGCTGTCGATCCACAAATGGCTGGGCGTCTTGCCCGTGGCAATGCGCTTGACCAGCGTCATGTCTGAGCCATTCCAGCTGTAGATGTCGATGTGGTTGAGGCGATTGGCCGCCGTGACAAACCACTTCATGTCAGGCGAGAACTGGAGTTGGTAAGGGTCGCGAATATCGCGCACCACGCGCTGCACCTTGGCGGTCTTGGGGTCGATGAAAGTGAGGCTGTCACCCACGGCATTGGCCACGATGACTGACTTCTCGTCTGGTGTCATGTACAGGTGGTGCGGCTCTTTGCCTGTGGCAATGGTCTGCTTGACCTTCCAGTCGGCAGGCGAGATCACGCCCACATTCGCATCGAGCGAATTGAGCACAAAAATGGGGTTGGTCAGGGGCGCGGCCAGCGCACTTGCCAAAAGGCCGCAAAATAGGGTCAGGCCCTTGAGGCCCTGAATGAACGATCGAAACAAGACATATCCTTTGGTGCCCTGAAGGCACAGCCCGCGAATTTTACCTTTGCCACTGCTTTGCCCACTCACAGAGCCATGCCCGCAACCCGTTTTATCGATGTCTCAAACGCCCGCCTCGAAGTTTTATGCCTCGAAGGTGATCCAGATCAATCGCCGCTGGTCTTCTTGCACGAGGGCCTGGGCTCGGTCGCCATGTGGCGCGACTGGCCCGCGCAGGTTTGCGCCGCCACGGGCAGACGCGGCTTTGTGTATTCGCGCCGAGGCTACGGGCAGTCCAGCCCGATTGAAGACGTGCGCGGCGCAGGCCGCCACAGCGCCGACTACATGCGCCGCGAGGCAGACACCGCCCTGCCTGCACTGCTTGCCGCGCTCGGCATTGAAAAGCCCCTGCTCGTGGGCCACTCCGACGGTGCCACCATTGCCCTGCTCTACGCGGCAGGGTTTGATTGCACGGCTTGTGTCGTCATGGCCCCGCACCTGTTTGTGGAGCCGATTTGCATCACCGCCATCGAAGGCGCAAAACAAACCTTCGAAACCACCGACCTGCCGCAAAAACTCGCCCGCTACCACGCCGACGTGCAAAGCGCCTTCTGGCAGTGGTGCGACGTGTGGTTGAGCGAGCCCTTCAGCCACTTCAACATGGTCGAAGATGCCAAACGCATCACCTGCCCCGTGCTCGCCATCCAGGGCTTTGACGATGCCTACGGCACCATGGCGCAAATTGATGCCATCGTCCACAACATCCCCGGCGCACGCGACCTTCGGCTGCACCAGTGCGGCCACTCGCCCCACAAAGACCAACCCCAGGCCGTAACCGAAGCGATTGCCGCCTTTGTGAAAGCGCTGCCTTGAGAACCGGCAGACCGATGCCTCGGACTGACCTGCATCAAATGCAAGACCCATCACCCAAGCGGCTTTGCAGCGCACAATGAAGCCATGATCCAGCGCGTCATTCCCGCCGTCCCGCACTCGCGCCAGCCTTGGCCGCTGCACAGCGTGGCGGCCTCGCGTGCGCTCGAACAAACCGCCGCCAGCGCATTGCCCGCGCACACGCTCATGGGCCGCGCCGGGCTGGCCGTGGCACGCCTCGCGCTTGCCATTGCGCCGCATGCCCAAACCGTCTGGATCGCCTGCGGCCCCGGCAACAACGGCGGCGACGGGCTCGAAGCCGCTACTCACTTGCACCACTGGGGCAAGGCTGCTGGCAAGCGCATCGTCGTCACTTGGCTTGGCTCTGCCACTACCTGCCCGCCCGACAGCCGCCACGCGCTGGAGTTGCTTCAGCAATCTGGCCTTCGCGTTGCAAGCGAAGCCCCCGCGCAATTCGACCTCGCCATCGACGCGCTGCTGGGCATCGGATCCACCCGCGCCCCGGATGGGCTGATGCGCGACTGGATTCTCCGCATGAGCGCCAGCTCCACCCCGGTGCTGGCCGTGGACCTGCCCACCGGCCTCTACGCCGACACCGGCAGCCTGCTGGCAGGCAGCGCAGATTGCGTGAAGGCCGCGCACACTTTAAGTCTGCTCAGCCTCAAGCCCGGCCTCTTCACCGCCCACGGGCGAGAGCAATGCGGCTGCATCTGGTTTGACGATCTGCATGTCAACACCGAGGGCACAAGCCCCAACGCATGGTTGGACACTTCGGCCAGCAGCCCCAGCGCCCCCGCACATGCCGCACACAAAGGCAGCTTCGGCGATGTGTGCGTCATCGGTGGCGACACCGGCATGACAGGCGCCGCCCTGCTCGCCGCCAGCGCCGCGCTGCGCTCGGGCTGTGGCCGTGTCTACGTGGGCCTGCTCGATGCCGCCTGCATGGCCTTGAGCGAATCGCAGCCCGACCTGATGTTTCGCCCCCTCGACGCGCTCGACCTCGAAACCAGCACCGTGGTGTGCGGCTGCGGCGGTGGGCAGGCTGTGGCCAAAGTGCTGCCCCGCGTGCTCTCGAGAGCCGCGCGCCTCGTGCTCGATGCCGACGCAGTCAACGCCGTCGCACAAGACAGCGCACTGCAAATCCTGCTCAAGGCCCGCCACGCACGAGGCAAGCCCACCATCCTCACGCCGCACCCGCTCGAAGCTGCACGCTTGCTGGGCACCACGGCGCAAGCCATCCAGAGCGACCGGCTCGCACACGCCCAGCAACTGGCCGAACAGTTTCAATGCGTTGCGGTGCTCAAGGGTTCAGGCACAGTCATCGCCGCGCCCGGCCAAACCCCCATCATCAACCCCACAGGCAACGCCCGCCTGGCCACCGCAGGCACTGGCGACTTGCTCGCTGGAATGATTGGTGGCGCATGGAGCGCACGCGCATCCAGACACACCTCACAAAACCCCGTTCGTGCTGAGCTTGTCGAAGCACAACACGCGCTTCAAACACTCACCAGCCAAGTAGTCTTCGCCCACGGCGCATTGGCCGAAAACGCCCCGCCCCACTTCACCACCGCCAGCGACTTTGCCAAGCGAATCACTCGCTCGGTTTGAAGCGTTTCAAGGGCGCTTCACGCGCTCTTCGCAGCCGCCTCCCACTGCACCAACTCCAGCGGCCTCAAGCCAAAACGCACCGCGTTGCCCGCGTGCAGGCTTTTGAACTCCTCCAGCACGAGCGTGACAAATCGCTCTTGGTCAACCAGCGCCACGCTGCCCGGCATGTGCTGGCGCACACTCGCTGGCAACGCAGACAAACCCGAGCGCACGATGGCGGCCACGCAAGCGCCAAGCTCTTGCCGGTAGCGCAAGCGAAAGGTGTCCGGCGGCACCATCTGCCGAATGACGGCCACATACTGCTGGCATGAACGCTGATAGGCCCACAAAAACACATCGCGCAGCAGCTCCACTCGGTTGAGTTCGTACACGCCAAGCATCGCATCCACATAAGCCTGCTGCGGCACGTCGATGAACGACAGCGGGCACAGGTTATGCGCGATGAACGGAATGTTGCACGCCAGACGC
>JBJOKU010000168.1:0-4256 GCA_046045925.1 Pseudomonadota bacterium | reverse complement strand
ACGGGGCCGACGACATCAAGCAAGCGCTCTACATCGTTTGTCGCGCGTGAGCTGGCAAACAAGGCATCCCACAGTGTGCTGCCTGTTCCGGGATTCATGCCCGCAAGGCGTCCTGGAAAACCCGCCACCAAAGTATTACCCACCGGCACAAGCACACCGGCTTGCTCCAGCACCAAGGCATCAGACTGTGATCTGGCTTGACGCCAGAGCTGGCTTCCGTTGTCGGCATCAAGTGCGGTTACGGAGCGATCAGCCGCCAATACAAATACCCGGCCCCCGGCAACCAGTGGCGCTGTGTACACGCGGGCGGGCATCTTGAAGCGCCAGAGAACTGCACCATTGCGCAAGGCCAGGATTTCGTTGCCGGTTGTGGCCAGCGCCAAGGTCTGACCGTCGTGCCCTACCCCCGCACTGACTGATGCGCCTATCGACGTACGCCAAATGTCGGCACCCGTCGTTGCATCAAGCAAAACGACAACACCGTCTGAGGAGGCAACCCCGACCCGGCCACCACTCACGTGCAATTGTGCGGGATAGTTGATTGCCCCAACCTTGCTGCTCCAGGAGAGGCGTACCGACAGACCCGCTGGCTCCTGGCCCAAGGCGGCCGGCTGGCGCGTAGGCGATGAAGAGCAGGCTGCCATCAGGATGCCCAGGGCAACCGCGGCAAGGCAAATTCGGAATTTGGGGTAACTCATGATGTCTTGTTCGGGTTTTTGACAGCAGGATTGAGGCCGAGGGCATTCAATTTGGCTTCGACCAATCGTTTGTATTCGGTTTCAGCATCCAGGGCCAGATACGCTTTTTCATACTCGGCTGCAGCTTTGTCCTTCAGGCCTTGCAGCATGTAGATGTCGGCCCGGCGATCAGCGGCAAGGCCTGTGAAATGTGGCGACTCTATCGCGGACAAGGTAGACAGGGCGGCATCGTAGGCTTTTTCGTCCATTTGCAAAGCGGCCAGATGCAATCGGGCTACGCTGGCGTAGCTCACGTCAGATGTTTTTGCGATCACACCATTGAGTGCCGTCTTGGCTTGCTCTGGCTTGCCTGCATCCATGAAGCTGCGTGCAGCAATCAAACCTGCCTGTTGTGCATAAGCCGTCGAGCCGAATCGGTCACGCATATCTGTCAAGGCGCGCTCCACCTTGGCCGGATCCTTCTGGCGTACTGCAAGCTCGACAGACTCGTACATGGCGCTGGCCCCGCTGGCCTGGTGACGCTGCCAGTATTTCCAGCCGTTGTAGGCGGCAAGAGAGCCAAAAACAGCAATCAGGACCCATGAAATCAGGTTGCCGTACTGTTTCCAGAAATGCTTGATCTGGTCAAGTTTTTCCTGTTCGTCCAGATCGAGGTGTTGGGTAGCCATATCAGTCTAGTTTCCTTGCGACGCTGGATTGTATGTTGCGTGCCAGTTCTTCTGGCTCATCGAGGCGCAGTCTGATCTGGCTTTGTGTGGCATCACGCAGTGGTTTCAGCGTAACCTCTCCAGCAGAGACTTCATCGGGGCCAAAAACCAGTGCATAGGCCGCGCCACTCGCATCGGCTTTCTTGAACTGGCTCTTGAAGCTGCCCCAGCCTTGCGCACTGGCGGTGTGCATTTGCACTTTGACGCCCAGTTTGCGCAGCGATTCGATGCAACGGCTGGCCGCAGGCAATACGGATGCATCAGCCAGGATGGCATAAGCGTCTGGCGCAGCAGGGGCGGCTGCCCTGCCCTGCGACTTGACCAGTTCGAGTACACGCTCCACACCCAGCGCCCAACCCACGGCTGGGGCGGGCTTGCCGCCGATCATTTCGATGAGGTAGTCATAACGGCCACCACCGCAAATGGTGCCCTGCGCACCCAGCTCAGTGGTGACGAACTCGAACACCGTGAGGTTGTAGTAGTCCATGCCGCGCACGAGGCGCGGGTTGAGCTTCCATGCCACGCCGTTGGCATCCAGAATGGCCTGCACGGTCTTGAGGTGCGCGAGGGATTCTTCGCCCAGAAAGTCAATCAGCTTGGGGGCCTTTTCCACCAATTCCTGCATGGCCGGATTCTTGGTGTCCAGAATGCGCAGCGGATTGCTGTGGAGTCGGCGCTTGGCCTCTTCGTCCAGCAGTTCGGCGTTGGCTTCAAGGTAGGCAATCAACGCCGTCCGGTGGGCTTGACGCTCGGCGGGCTGACCCAGGCTGTTGATCTGGAGTTCAATGCCGCTCAGCCCCAATTCTTGCCACAAGGCATTGGCCATGAGGATGAGCTCGGCATCCACCTCGGGGCCGCCAAAACCCAGCGCCTCGGCACCGATCTGGTGGAACTGGCGGTAGCGCCCGCGCTGGGGCCTCTCGTGTCGGAACATCGGGCCCATGTAGTAAAGGCGCTTGCCGCCTTCATAGAGCATGGAATGCTCGACCACCGCCCGCACCACACCCGCCGTGTTTTCGGGGCGAAGCGTGAGCGAGTCACCGTTGAGCCGGTCGGTGAAGGTGTACATCTCTTTTTCAACGATGTCGGTCACCTCGCCCAGACCGCGCACAAACAAGCCCGTGGGCTCAACGATGGGCGTGCGGATGTTCTGGTAGGCATAGCGCGCCATCAGACCGCGTACCTTGTCTTCAAGCCATTCCCATTGCGCCGACTCGGGCGCAAGGATGTCATTCATTCCTTTGACGGAGGAAATTTTTTCTGCCATGGGGTCCGTTCTTAAACTACCGCTGCGGTGGCTTGTCCGAAGCGTTTTTCAATGTAATTTTCAACAAGCTGGTGGAATTCGTTGGCGATGTTGTCGCCCCGCAGGGTGAGCGCCTTTTCGCCGTCAATGAAGACAGGCGCGGCAGGCGCTTCGCCTGTGCCCGGCAGGCTGATGCCGATGTCTGCATGTTTACTCTCGCCGGGGCCGTTGACGATGCAGCCCATCACGGCCACCTTGAGGTTTTCCACGCCGGGGTAACGGTGCTTCCACACCGGCATTTGCTGGCGCAGATAGTCGTCAATTTGTTTGGCGAGTTCCTGGAAAGTGGTGCTGGTGGTGCGGCCACAGCCGGGGCATGCGGTAACGCTGGGCACAAAGACGCGCATGCCCAGCGATTGCAAAATCTCGGTGGCGATCACCACCTCTTGCGTGCGCGATTCACCGGGCTGGGGCGTGAGCGACACGCGGATCGTGTCGCCAATGCCCTCTTGCAGCAAGATGGCCAAGGCGGCAGTTGAGGCTACTGTGCCCTTGGTGCCCATGCCGGCTTCAGTGAGGCCCAGATGCAAGGGGTAATTGCAACGCCGGGCCAGCTCGCGGTAAACCGCAATCAGGTCTTGCACGCCAGAGACTTTGCAACTCAGCAGCACCTGCGCCGGGTTCATGCCCAGTTCAACGGCACGGCTGGCCGACTCGATGGCGCTGGTGATCAACGCTTCGTACATCACCTGCTTGGCATCCCAGGGCTCCAGTCGCTTGGAGTTTTCGTCCATCAGGCTGGCCAGCAACTCCTGGTCGAGACTGCCCCAGTTCACGCCGATGCGCACCGGCTTGTCGTATTGCAGCGCCACTTCCACCATTTGCGAGAACTGGCGATCTTTCTTGTCGCCCTTGCCTACATTGCCGGGGTTGATGCGGTACTTGCTCAGTGCCTTGGCGCACTCGGGAAAGTCGGTCAGCAGACGGTGTCCGTTGTAATGGAAGTCGCCTACCAGCGGCACATCGATGCCCATGCGGTCAAGCTGTTCGCGGACGTGGGGAACGGCCTGCGCGGCTTCAGGTGTATTGACCGTGATGCGAACCAGTTCCGACCCGGCTTGGGCCAGTTCTTTCACTTGAATGGCTGTGCCGATGGCATCTGCCGTATCGGTGTTGGTCATGGACTGGACACGCACCGGGGCATCACCGCCAACAGTGACGATGCGATTGCCCCAAACGACTTTGGCCTGGAGGCTGGAGCGAGATTGGGGCGCGGAAATGGCGATGGGCAGGCAAGCAGAGTCGGTCATTGTGATCAATCCACCTTGAAGCGGGCCACGTTTTCACGGGCCACCGTTGCCAGATCAAACGCCTTGCCACGAATGCTTACCCGGGTTTTATCGGCATTGCCAATAGAAACGCTCAAGGGCGGCACGCCGCCCAGCACTTCTTTCTCACCCGACTTGAGCGTACGACGCATCAACACTTGACCATCTGATTGGGCAACTTCAATCCAGCTGTCAGCCCGCGCCTCGAATGACACAAGGTCTTTCACAAACTTTCCAGCCTGCGGCTCTGCCGAGTGGCCCGTGGTTGTCTTGCCTG
>JBJOKU010000167.1:0-4269 GCA_046045925.1 Pseudomonadota bacterium | reverse complement strand
CAATCGATGCGCCGTCTTCAATAACGACTTTTTTCGCCGATGTGACCACCACCGTGCCGCCTTGCTCGCCCGCTGCTGTGGTTTGAGTAGCGCGAATGCTCCCGCTCACATTGGTACTTTCGCTGGAAACAAGGGAAACGCTGCCGCCTTTGGTTGCAGAGGTGGCAACCAATGTGCCAGCTAACGAAATGTCGCCAGCTGTCAGGGTGTCATTTCTGGAAACAAGGGAAATGCTGCCGCCATTTGTGGCGACACCAGTGGCCTGAATCAAACCAGAGTGCTTGAGCGAGGCGGCAAAAATACCGACCGCGTTGCCGGAAAGCGTACCCAGATTGAGGGCGCTGTCGGTTGGCGCTTTGATTTCCAACAGCACCGCATCCATGCCCGCGCCGGTGATCTGGGCAGAGCGGCCCGCAGCGAGCGTGACCGTGCCGTCGGGGGCTTCAATCACCGCTTCGGAGCCGGCGCTCACATTCGGCGCAAACAGCACCATGTCACCACCGCGAGAAATGATGCGACCATGAACATTGATGTCGCCGGTTACGCCGTCGTCATTGAAGCGCAGCAGTCCGGCCTTGGCGTCTTTTTCGGCCATGCCCACGGCAGAGGCGGTAAATCCAGCCGTGTCCACCACAGCGCCTTTGCCAACGGTGATGCCGCCGGGGTTGACCAGCACCAGCTTGCCGTTGGAGCTGAGCGTGCCGAAGATCTGCGAGGGGTTGTTGGTGACGACGCGGTTGATGCTGGTGCTGGCCGCGCTGGGCTGGATGAAGTTGGTGCCATAGCCCGCACCGATGGAGAAACTCTGCCAGTTGATGGCCGAGTGGTTGCCGCCCGCCACATTGGTGGTGGTCACGGTGAGGTTCTTGCCCGTTTGGCTGAGGGCGGCTGTGCCCGCAATGGCCTGGGCACCTGTTGGCAGATTTTGCGCTTGCGTTGCGGGCACACACCAGCACAGCGCAACGGCCAGACTCAACAGGGCGGGACGGAAGCCGGGCTGCATGGCCCGGGAATCCTGGCGGTTCGGTTTGTTCATCGTCATCCTCCTGAAATCCGGGACGATCGCCCGGTCAGAGGTGCTAAGGTATCACAGACCGGCGGGCCAGGGGCTCGAAAATATCACGCCCGGCTACAAATTCCGGAGGTTTGACTGCGCCAGCACCCAGTCTTCCCAGGCCTTGGCCTTGTCGGGCAGGTTGCGCAAAAGGTAAGCCGGGTGGTAGGTGACGACCACCGGGGTCTGGCCATAACGGTGGATTTGGCCGCGCAGCTTGCCCAAGGGCACCTTCCCGATATCGGGAACGCTGCCCGCCAGCAGGCTCTGGGCGGCAAAACGGCCCATGGCCACGATGAGTTTGGGCTGGAGCAGCTCGATCTGGCGCTCCAGCCAGGGTGCGCAGGCCTCGATTTCGGCGGGTAGCGGATTGCGGTTGGCAGGCGGGCGGCACTTGATGGTGTTGGCAATGAAGAACCCGCCGCCCGTTGCCGATTGGCGCGACAGGCCCAGGCACGCCAGGATGTTGTCGAGGAGCTTGCCGGCTTGGCCCACGAACGGTTCGCCAGCCAGGTCTTCTTGCTCGCCCGGGGCTTCGCCTACCAACAGCCAGTCAACCTTGGGGGGGGCATCGGGGCTTGCGCTCCCCGGCCCGGTGCCGAAGACCGTGTTTTTGCGGTGCTGGCACAGGCCGCAGCGCTGGCAATCGCGGACGGCCAGCTGCAAGTCGGGCCAGGACAAGTTGCTGGCATGACCGGAGGCCGCCGTGGGGGTGGTAGCGCCCGCAGGTGTTTGTACCGGGGAGGCGACCGAAGCCTGAATGGGTCTGGCCTGCGGCGCTGGTGCCTGGACTCTGGCGGTGCCTTGTGTGGCAATGGGCTGGCCGGTGCGGGCTTCTACCGGCGCGGTGATGGATGCGCTTGAGGGCGCAGACTCCTGCCACACCCGCACGCCCATGGCCTTGAGCATGGCGATTTGGCGGTCGTCGAGTTGCAGCCCGGTGGCGGGGTCGCAGGTGCCTGGGTTGGATGCTTCGCTCATGAGCCAATTTCCAGGCGATAACTCATTACCAGCGCGTCCTCGCGGAATGCGCCGCCGGTTTCGGCGGGCGAGGCAGGGTAATAGTTGGCGCGTCGCCCCACTTGCGCGAAGCCGAACTGCTTGTAAAGCGATTGAGCGGCCCGGTTGCTGGCCCGCACCTCCAGCCAGATCCAGGTGAGATTTTTCAGCCGGGCCCAAAGACACAGGTTCTCCAGCATGTAGCGCGCGATGCCGCGCTCTCTCTGGGCCGGATGGGTGGTGATGTTGAGCAAATGCGCCTCGTCCACGCCCTGCATGACCACCATGTAGGCCACCAGCCGGCCTTGCTGGCGCAGTACCGGGCACCAGTAGCCGCTGTCGATGGAGTCTGCGAAATTGCGCTCGGACCAGGGGTGCGTGTAAGACAAGGCCTCAACGCCCATGACCTCGGGCAAATCGCCATGATCCATGGCACACAAGGCCAAACCGGCGACTTCCGAACTCGGGCCGGTGGCTGTGGCGTGTATGGGCTCGGGTGTCTGCATGGGGCAGGTGCGGGGGAACATGTGCACAAGAATGCCGGCGTCGCCGATTCACTGCTGTGGGGGCTGGGTGCCGGAGCCGGGTTGCTGGGGCGGCGCGGGCAGCTCGCCTTTTTTGCGGCCCGAGAACATGGTCCACCAGACAATGGCCACCAGCACTACCAGTGCCAGCAAGGCTTCAAGCAAAATCAGACCCATGAACCATTACTCCTTGTCTCGTGCCGGGGCGGCACCAGAGTCATTCAAGACCGGGATTGTGCCGCGAAAGTGGGCGGGTGCGGCCTGTCTGGTGATGGCGCTGTTGCTGGGGGCTTGTGCATCGGCTCCGGGCCCAACGGCAACGCCATCGTCTTCGATGCCAGCGGATGCGACCCCCGGGGTTGTGGGTGAGCCCTTGCCCCGGGGTGCTGGCCAGTGGGTGCCCGTGGCCTGGGAGAGCCTGCCCGGCTGGAACCGGGATGACTTGCAACTGGCCTGGCAGGCCTGGCTGCGCAGCTGTGAAAGGCCTGCGCCTGCCTGGCAGCGCCTGTGTCCCGCCGTGCGGCAACTGATTCTGGCCACAGATGAGGAGCGCCGCACATGGATGCAGACCCACCTGCAAGCGTACCGGGTGCAACAGGCGCAGGGAAGCGATACAGGCCTGCTCACAGGCTACTACGAGCCCCAGATGCAAGCCCGGCGCAAACCCGATGCCATCTACCGCTACCCCTTGTACCAAACGCCGTCTGGGGCGAACTTGCGCAAACCCTGGCTCAGCCGTCAGGAGATCGAGAGCGCCGATACACCGCCTGCTGCGCTGAGAGGGCGCGAAATTGCTTATCTGGCCGATGCGGTGGATGTGCTGATTGTGCAAATCCAGGGCTCGGGCCGTTTGGCCATCCAGGAGCCCGATGGTCGCAGGAGCACCGTGCGGCTGGCCTTTGCGGGCACCAACGAGCAGCCCTACCAGAGCGTGGCCAAGGGCTTGCTGGAGCGACGCGAAATCCGCGATGCCAGCTGGCCGAGCATCAAGGCATGGGTGAAGGCCAATGCGGGCAACCCCGAGCGCGTCAACCAGATGTTCTGGAGCAATCCAAGGGTGGTGTTCTTTCGCGAGGAGCCCCTGCCCGCCGATGCGCAGGCAGGCCCGCGAGGGGCGCAAGGCGTGCCGCTCACGGCGGGCCGGTCCATTGCGGTGGATCGGCAAAGCATCCCTTACGGCACGCCAGTGTGGCTCAGCACAAGGGGCGACACACTCCAGCTCAACCGTCTGGTGATGGCGCAGGATACGGGCAGTGCCATTGTGGGCGCAGTACGGGCCGACTTCTTTACCGGCTCGGGTGACGAAGCGGGCGACGTGGCAGGGCGGCTCAAGCAGCCCTTGCAGCTCTGGGCAATCTGGCCCAGGGGCGGGCAGCCCTGAGGTGCCAGCCCGGCCTGCTGTGGGAGAATTCCCGCGTTCACGGATTACAGCAAAGGGATTCATGCAAACAGTTCTTGTCACCGGCGGCGCCGGATTCATCGGCGGCAACTTTGTTCACCACTGGCTGGAGCGCCAAGGGGGGAAGGTTGTCGTGCTCGACAAAATGACCTACGCGGGCAACGCGCAAACCATTGGCGCTGCGCTCCAGAGCGGCCAGTGCGAGCTGGTGGTGGGCGACATCCAGGACCGCGAACTTGTGCGTTCGCTGCTGCAAAAGCACCGTCCCACAGCCCTCGTCCACTTCGCGGCCG
>JBJOKU010000166.1:0-4278 GCA_046045925.1 Pseudomonadota bacterium | reverse complement strand
GGCCATTGCGGGGGCTGAATTCGCGCTGCTGCGCGGAGCCGGGCACTTGGCCAACCTCGAAACCCCCGAAGCATTTCACACCCTGACGAGACCTTTCCTGAACAGACTGGCCCAAGCCAGCACCGACCCATCTGGAGACACCGCATGAGCACACCCAGCGTCTACCAACCTGGCCACATCGCTGGCAACCCCGCCAAACTCACCCCCTTGCAGCGCGAACTCATTGGCCGCGCACGCGAGCTGGGCTTGACTCGCTTTGCCGCACGCGCCGAGAAATACGACCGCGAGGCCACCTTTCCCTTCGAGAACTATGAAGACCTGCGACAAGCAGGGCTGCTGGGCATCTGCGTGCCCGAAAAGAACGGCGGCCTGGGCGCTGACTTCGCCACCTATGTGATGGTGGCTGCCGAAATTGGCCGTCACTGCGGAGCCACCGCCCTCTCGTACAACATGCACGTGTGCTCCACCATGTGGGCCGGGTTCATCGCCGACGCGCTGGACATGACACCCGAGCAGCGTGCGGATCACGAACACAACCGGGGCATTCACTTCCGCAACGTCATCGAGCACGGCAAGGTCTATTCGCAGCCTTTCTCTGAAGGCGGTGCGGCGGCGGCGGGCAAGGCCCCTTGGGGCACGCTGGCGCAAAAGGTCGATGGCGGCTACATCATCAACGGCAAGAAAATCTTCGCCTCGCTGGCCGGTGCTGCCGACTACTACGGTGTGCTCTGCACGCTCGACAAACCGGGCGCCACCCAGCGCGACTCGATGTATCTGGCCGTGCCCGCCGATGCGGCAGGCGTGTCGGTGGTGGGCGACTGGGATCCGCTGGGCATGCGCGGCACGGTGAGCCGCACCCTGCTGTTCAAGGACGTGTTCGTGCCCGAGACCGCCCGCCTCATGCCCGAGGGCCTGTACTTCCAGGCCGCCATGCGCTACCCGCACATGTTCGCCACGCTCTCACCCACCTACATGGGCATTGCGCAGGCCGCCTACGACTTTACGGTGCAATACCTGCGCGGCGAAGTGCCGGGCATGCCCCCCGTGCTGCGCCGCATGTACCCCACCAAGCAGATCGCCGTGGCCGAGATGCGCATCAAGCTTGAGCAAACCCGCGCCCTCTTTTTGCAGAACGCCCGCGACGCAGGGGCCGACCCCGACAAGGATGCCCGCATGCGCCTGTATGCCGCGCACTACACCATCATGGAAAACGCCAACGACCTGTGCCGACTGGCCATCCGCACCTGCGGCGGGCAGTCCATGCTCAAGTCGCTGCCACTGGAGCGCCTGTATCGCGACTCGCGCTGCGGCTCGCTCATGCTGCCCTGGACAGCCGAGCTGTGCATGGACCGCCTGGGCCGCGAATGCCTGTACGAACCGGGTGAGCGCGACGAGGCCATCGAGTGACTGTTCCAAGCGCAGAGCCGGGCTTGCTGGGCCGCTTTCTCGCTCTGTGCGAGGCAGCGCCGCAAGCCCCGTGTCTGCACACACCCAGCGCCTGCTTCACCCGCGCTGAGTTGCGCCAGCGCATCGCGCACTGGCAGGCGCAATTGCAGCAGCATGGGGTGAACACTGGCGATGTGGTTGCCCTGCTCGCGCACAACCGGGTCGATCACCTCGCGCTGCTGCTGGCATGCGCCAGCCGTGGCGTGATATGGCTGCCCATGAACTGGCGGCTCAGTGCCCATGAGTTGAGCGCCATTGCCCAGCATGCGGGTTGCCGCCTCGTCTGGCACGACGCGCCCTGCGCCGCACTGGCTGCGCAGATGCACGGCACCAGCATGTTGCCCGTGCCAGAGCCCGAAGACACCGCTGCGTCCGTCTTGGCGCCCGAACTGCCCGATGCGCTTTCACGCGATGTCATGCTCGTTTACACCTCGGGCACCACGGGCGAGCCCAAAGGCGCGGTCCACACGCAAAGCGGCATGCTGGCCAACGTGCACGCGGCCTTGACCATTCAGCCCATCCACAGCGACACGCGCGTGCTCAGCGCCCTGCCACTCTTTCATGTGGGTGGCTTGTGCATCCAGACTCTGCCAGCCTTGCTCTGTGGTGCGCAAGTGCTGATCCTGCCGCGCTTCGAGCCTGCAGCCTGGTTTGATGCGGTGCGCGACTTTCAGCCCCACACCAGCCTGCTGGTGCCTGCCACCATGCGGGCGCTCATCGAGCACCCACGCTGGCCCAAGGGCAGCGCGGCAGAAAGCGATTTGGCGAGCCTGCAATTCATCAACTCCGGCTCGTCCATCGTGCCGGTCGATTTGATTGAAGCTTTCCACCGCATCGGCATTCCCACCGCACAGGTGTATGGCGCAACAGAAACCGGCCCGGTCAGCATCGCGCTGCATCCACGCGATGCCGTGGCCTTGCTTGGCAGCACCGGGAAGCCCGCCCCCGGCGTGAAGGTGCGGCTCATCAATGCGCATGGGCAAGATGTGGCCTCTGGCGAGGTCGGTGAAATTTGGCTCAAGGCCGACAACCTGATGCGCAAGTACTGGAAGCAAGCCCCCGGGCAAAGTTTCCAGAGCGGTGACTGGTTTGCCACGGGCGATCTCGCCCGCTGCGACGAACACGGCCAATACTGGGTGGTGGGTCGCAGCAAAGACATGATCATCTCGGGCGGTGAAAACATCTACCCCGCCGAAATTGAAAACCTGCTCGCCGCCCTGCCCGAAGTGGCCGAGTGCGCACTGGTGGGGCTGCCCGACGACAAATGGGGTGAAGTGCCGGTGCTGGCCGTGAGCCTGCAACCCGGTGCCCAGCGGCAAGCCGTCGAACAGCGCATCACACAGACGCTGCAATCACGCCTGGCTCGCTACAAGCAACCGCGTCGCATCGTGATCCTCGATGCCCTGCCCAAAACAGCGTTGGGCAAAGTGCAGAAGCCCGACCTCAAGAGCCAGCTTCAGGGCTTGAGCTGAACCGATCCGTTCACCACTACCGTCACCACCGTTTTGCCTGCCTCCACTGGCACGGCGGAATCTGCTTCGGCAACTTTGGCCGCCATCATCATCACGCGCGGGCGCGGGCCGTACTGCGGCACGTCTTGCGCGTTCACACTCACCTCGCGCAGGCTGTAGCCACCAAAGCCAAAGGCCTTGCTGATGCCCTGCGCCTTGGTGCGGAATGACTCAATCGCCTTTTCTTGCGCCTGCGATTCGAGCGATTGCCGCTGTTCGCGGCTGAGCGAGTAGCCCACGTTTTGCACGGTCAGGCTCTGGATTTTTCCGGCTGTGGCGCTGATGCGGGCAAAGTCTCGCCCCTCCAGCACCACTTCGGCACTGCCGTTCCAACCGTTGATGCGGCCATCGCGCCCATAGCGCGGATACAGGCTGAACTGCCCCGTGCGCACCTCCATGGCGCCGCTCTGCGCAGCCGGTTTGGCCAAAGCGAGGGCGGACTCCACCGCTTGCTTGAGCTGCAGCTGCACCGCCTGTGCGTCGCTGCCCTCCTTGGTGGTGTTGAGGTGAATGGCCAGCGTGTCTTGCGTGGCCTCCACCTGCCCAGTGGCAGCCAGACTGACCACATTCTGCGGAGCCGCCACGGCCTGCTGGGCCAAGGCCAGCGGTGCGCCCAAACCGAACAACGCAGCCAGCATCAGGCGCGGAACAAGGCGGGGGGAAAGCTTGCGGCGGGAGTGGTGAGACATGAGCAGTCCTTTCAGGATTCGGTTCAGCAATTGGTTCAGGTTCGGATCAGCGACAGCGCATCCACCGGGCTGCGCACCACGGCTTGTGGATTGACACCCCACCAGCCTTGAGCAATGCCAGCCAGCAGGCTGCGGAAATCGGTGGTGTGGATGAGGTTCTGGTTGGCATCGAGGCGTTGCAAATCACTCATCGCGCCATGCCAGCCGCCCCGCACCGCGCCGCCCAGCACAAAATGCGGCGCACTCGTGCCGTGGTCGGTGCCATTGCTCTGGTTTTGCTTGGCACGGCGGCCAAACTCGCTGTAGGTGGCCACCAAGGTGCGATCCCACGCGCCAATTTCCTGCAAGGCCGCTTGCAAGGCAGCCAGCCCTGCTGCGAGTTGCTTGAGCAAGTTGGCGTGGGTGCCGAGCTGGTTCTGGTGTGTATCGAAACTGCCCAGGCTCAGACGCATCACCGGCACACCGCCTTTGCCGCGCTGTCCCGCCACGATCTGCGCAGCGGCTTTGGCCGCGTTGCCGAACGGCGTGTTGGGAAACTCGGTCTTGAAACTGACCTTTTCGCTGCGCAGGCCTTGCGCCGCCGAACTGATGTCGTTTTCAACCTGCAAGACATGACGCAACGCAGCCGTGCC
>JBJOKU010000165.1:0-4292 GCA_046045925.1 Pseudomonadota bacterium | reverse complement strand
CTCATTCGCAAAGTCGGGCATGCCGCCGCCGTAGTAGGGCACGGCAGCGTCCACCCCATCCACCCGGCAGGCCGACAGCCAGGTGAGCAGGCCACCCCAGCAATAGCCCACCACCCCCACCTTGCGCACGCCCTGCGAACGCAGCCAGGCCACGCAGGCGGCAATTTCGAGCAGGGGGTGGTCGTTGCCGGTGTCATTCTTGAGGCCGAAGCCTGCCGTGCGGTCGGCATCGTTGTAGGCCAGTTCCACATCGCGCTTGACACGGTCAAACAGCGCAGGTGCCACGGCCAGATAGCCTTCACCCGCATAGCGGTCAGCCACCGAACGGATGTGCGGATTCACACCGAAAATTTCCTGAATCACGACCACCCCGGCGCGGGGCTGGGCATCGGGTTGTGCTGCCCAAGCCGAGAAGGCGTGACCATCGCGTGCGGCGAGCTTGATTTGACTCATGTTGTCTCCAAATGGGGTTATTGCACCCGAATACAATCATCGGTTGGCTTTTCGCCCATGTTAACTGGAGTTTTCCCCGTGTTCATTTCCCAAGCTTTTGCACAAACCGCACCGGCAGCCACTGCTGGCGGCGACACCACATCCTCCCTGATGAGCATGCTGCCCCTGCTGCTGATGTTTGCGGTCATGTATTTCGTGATGATCCGTCCCCAGATGAAAAAGCAGAAAGAGCACCGTGCCATGATCGATGCACTCGCCAAGGGCGATGAAGTCGTGGTCGGTGGCGGCATGCTGGGCAAAGTCACCAAGCTGGACGACAACTATGTCAGCGTCGAAGTGGCCAGCAATACCGAAGTGCAGTTCCAGCGCGCCGCCGTGGTGCAGGTGCTGCCCAAAGGCACGATCAAGTAAGGCACGCCCGCCCCGACACACCTCAAGCCACATCCCTGTACAAGCGGATGTGGCTTTTGCTTCAGTGACACCCCGCCATGAATCGCTACCCAATCTGGAAATACCTGGTCATCGCCGTCGCCTTGCTGATCGGCGTGATCTACACCCTGCCCAATCTCTATGGCGAAGCACCCGCTGTGCAAGTCTCCAGCGCCAAGGCTGCGCTGAAGATCGACAGCAGCACCGTGACGCGGGTGCAGGAAGCGCTCAAGGCGGCCTCGTTGCCAACGGACTCCATCAGCCTGGATGTGGGGGCGCAAACCAGCTCGGTGCGCGCCCGTTTTGCCGACACGGACACCCAGATCAAGGCCAAGGACGCGATCCAGAAAGCCCTGTCGCCCGATGGCGCAGACAACGGCTACGTGGTGGCCCTCAACCTCGTGCCCCGCACCCCCGCCTGGCTGGCAGGCATGAATGCCAATCCCATGTACCTCGGCCTGGACTTGCGTGGAGGCGTGCACTTCCTGCTGCAAGTGGACATGAAGGCCGCGCTCGAAAAGCGCATGGACTCGCTCACCGGCGACATCCGCAGCGCCCTGCGTGACAAGAACATCCGCCATGCTGGCATCAGCCGCAACGGCAACGCCATCGAAATCAAGGCCCGCGACACGCAGACGGCACAGGCCATTTCAAACCTGATGGCCGACCAGTTCAGCGATCTGTCTGCCATCCAGCAGCCCGACGGCAGCGAGTTCAAGCTGGTGGCCCTGATCAAGCCCGAAGCCGGGCGCAAGGTTCAGGAATACGCGCTCAAGCAGAACATCACCACCTTGCATAACCGCATCAACGAGTTGGGTGTTGCGGAGCCTGTCATCCAGCAGCAGGGGCAGGATCGCATCGTGGTGCAACTCCCGGGTGTGCAAGACGTGGCCAAAGCCAAGGACATTCTGGGACGCACCGCCGTGCTGGAGTTGCGCATGGTGGATGAATCCGCCGAGGGGCGGGCTGCTGAAACCGGCGGCATCGTGCCGTTTGGTTCGGAAAAGCATCTCGACCGCAACGGAGCTGCCGTCATCACCAAAAAACAGGTGATGCTCACGGGCGAGAACCTCACCGATGCCCAGCCCGGCTTTGACAACCAGACGCAAGAAGCGGCTGTTCACCTCACGCTCGATGCCAAGGGCGCACGCATTTTCAAGGACGTGACCCGCGAGAACGTGGGCAAGCGCATGGCCATCCTGTTGTTTGAAAAAGGCAAGGGCGAGGTCGTCACCGCACCCGTGATCCGGGGCGAAATCGGCGGAGGCCGGGTGCAAATCTCGGGCCGCATGACCACCGTGGAAGCCAACGACACCGCCTTGCTGCTGCGTGCCGGTTCTCTGGCAGCACCCATGGAAATCATTGAAGAGCGCACCATCGGCCCCAGCCTGGGCAAGGAAAACATTGCCAAGGGCTTCGACAGCGTCAAGTACGGCTTTCTCGCCGTGGCTGCCTTCATGTGCGTGTACTACATGCTGTTTGGCCTGTTCTCCAGTATTGCGCTGGGCGTGAACTTGCTGCTGCTCGTGGCCATCCTGTCCATGCTGCAAGCCACCCTCACCCTGCCTGGAATGGCCGCCATCGCGCTGGTGCTGGGCATGGCGATTGATGCCAACGTGCTCATCAACGAGCGCGTGCGCGAGGAGCTGCGGGCGGGTGTGTCGCCGCAAGCCGCCATCCACGCTGGTTACGACCGTGCCTGGGCCACCATCCTTGACTCCAACGTCACCACGCTGATCGCCGGTCTGGCTCTGCTGGCCTTCGGCTCTGGCCCGGTGCGGGGCTTTGCGGTCGTGCACTGCCTTGGTATCCTCACCTCCATGTTCTCTGCCGTTTTCTTCTCGCGCGGTCTGGTCAACCTCTGGTATGGCCGCCAGAAACGCCTGCAAAGCGTGTCAATAGGCACGGTCTGGAAACCGGACAACACTGTCACGAAATAAGCAGGGAGACATTTCATGGAATTTTTCAAGATCCGCAAAGACATCCCGTTCATGAAGAACGCGCTGGTGTTCAACGCCGTCAGCTTCCTGACCTTCGCCGCAGCCGTTTTCTTCCTGTTCTACAAGGGCCTGAACTTGTCGGTGGAGTTCACGGGGGGCGTGGTCATCGAAGCCCGCTACGAGCAGGCTCCGCAGCTCGACAGCATTCGCAAAGCCATGTCAGGCATCGGCATTGCCGAACCCCAGGTGCAATCATTTGGCACCGCCCGCGACGTGCTGCTGCGCCTGTCCACCAAGGATGCCAACGTGCCTGCACTGCGCGGCACCGATGCCAATGGCAAATCCGTGCTTGATCAGGGCAAACTGCTCAGCAGCGTGCTCACGCAGGGTGGCGCAGGTGCTGCCATCAAGCGGGTGGAGTTTGTCGGTCCGGCTGTGGGCGAGGAGCTTGCCGCAGACGGCCTCAAGGCGCTGGCCTTCGTGGTGGTGGGCATCATGATTTATCTGGCCATGCGCTTTGAGTGGAAATTCTCTGTTGCAGCCATCATCGCCAACTTGCACGACGTGGTCATCATCCTGGGCTTTTTCGCCTTTTTCCAGTGGGAGTTCTCGCTGGCGGTGCTGGCAGCCGTGCTGGCCGTGCTGGGCTACTCGGTCAACGAGTCCGTGGTGATCTTCGACCGTATCCGCGAGAACTTCCGCCGTTACCGCAAGATGGAAACCATCGGCATCATCGACAACGCCATCACCTCCACCATCAGCCGCACCATCATCACTCACGGCTCCACCCAGATCATGGTGCTGTCCATGCTGGTGTTTGGCGGCCCCACCTTGCACTACTTTGCCCTGGCACTGACCATTGGCATCTGTTTTGGCATTTATTCATCGGTGTTTGTGGCTGCGGCCATTGCCATGTGGCTGGGCGTCAAGCGTGAAGACCTCATCAAGGCGCAGGTTGCCAAGCTGGCGCACGACCCGGAAGACCCCAACGCCGGGGCCGCTGTCTGAGCGACACCATGGACGCGCAAGAAGAGCTCAAGCTTCTCGCCGATGTGCGCAGGCAGTTTGTGCAGGCGCTTTGCGATCCGATGTACGAGGTGCTGGCGGCGGGGCAGGAGCATTTGCTACAGCTGACAGAGGAGTTTGGTACCCCACAGCAACAGCAGCAGCGCATGGCATCCTATTTGGAGTTCCGGCGCATCAAGGATGCCTGGGTTGCTGCAACGCGCAGCAAATTCCGGGCGCTGCTGGCCTCACCCTCCAGCGCTGACCGCAAGTCGTCCGAAATTCCCACCCTCAAGCTGGAATTGCAGGACTCTTTCATTGTCGAGCGCAAGATTCATACCTCGCGCATCACGATGTATTTCCAGGATGCCATTGCCAATGAGTTGAGCGATATCCGGCTGCGCCTGAGAAACCACCTCAACAATGGTGAGTTTGTGCCCCGCGAACCGCTGGATCCCAAGGTGT
>JBJOKU010000164.1:0-4319 GCA_046045925.1 Pseudomonadota bacterium | reverse complement strand
TCGCGAAGCTAGAAGCAGGGCAATCCAGTTCCGACTCCGTTAAAGTTGAATCCAGCAACCTCGCTGCAGTTCGGGCGTTCCGCGAACTCAAGTACCAAGAAGCCCTCCACGGTGCCCTAGTTCAGCAATATCATATTTCCATCGCCGATGTGGCGCGTGATGGCCCCCTCATTCAACAGATTGATATCGCCACCCCTCCTGAGAAAAAGTCTTCACCCAAACGCGCTCAAATAACGATCTTTGCCTTCCTGCTCAGCATATTCTTGTCTGTAGGTTATGTCCTTATCCGAAATTTCCTGCGCACTCGCTCCGAAGATGAGGACTTTTTGAACATGGTCCAGATCCTCCGACAGGCATGGTCGTTTAAAAGGCACACAACATGATTCTTTTTGGCACCTCACACAATAACTCGCATGGTCTCTACACGCGTACAGTAGTCGGTATTCTTATTGCGTTATTCAGCGCTACCACCTACTCCCAGGATCGCGTGGTCTATCACATCAACGACACGGCCTCGCAAGCGCTGGGAGGGCTTCGCAATGTCAAGAATCACCTCGACACCGACCCAACGGCCCTCATCACCGTGGTGACGCATGCCAATGGCGTGGACTTTCTCATGGAAGATGCCAAAGACCGCAATGGCAACCCCTACGAATTGACAGTGCAAGAGTTGGTAAAGCGCAAGGTCAAGTTTGAAGTGTGCGAAATCACCTTGCAAAATCGCAATCTCAAAAAGTCGCAGTTCATTCAGGAGGCCGGTTTCACCCCCTCTGGCGTAGTGCGCATCACCAAGTTGCAAAAAGAAGGTTTCGCCTACATCAAGCCCTGAGGGCGCAATGTGATCCTGTCGGACCTGAACCGTGCCCGACACCTGTTCTGCGGATCTGCCCCGTCGTCGGGTTCGTTTATTTTTTCAGTTTGTACATAACCCGGGCGCTCATCAACATCAGTGCCCCGGCAACTACGCCCAGCGCGGCACCCAGCAGCGCATCCCAAAGCGAAGACCAGGCATCTGTGCCGTACCAAGCCTGCGCAGCATGATGCAGCGCGGGCAGCCCGTGCAAAAGTATGCCGCCGCCCACCAGGAACATGGCCACCGTACCCGCCACCGACAAAGCCTTCATCAAGCGAGGCGCCAGCGCCAGCAAGCCGTTTCCTATCAGTTGATATCCGGGTTGCGGACGATTGCGCATCCAGAAGCCCGCGTCATCAAGTTTGACGATCCCGGCCACCAGGCCATAAACGCCTGCCGTCATGAGCAAGGCGATCCCAGACAAAACCGCCAATTGATGAGGCAGGCTGGCCTGTGCCACCGTGCCGAGAGTGATCACAATAATCTCGGCTGAAAGCACAAAATCGGTCCGTATGGCTCCACGTATCTTCTCGCGCTCGTACTCAAGCATGTCGACCCCGGCATTGGAAACCGCCTGAACCAGCTCCTGGTGATGTTTGTTCTTCGTGAGCCTGGATTCGGCCACGTGAACAATTTTTTCCACCCCCTCAAAACAGAGATACAAGCCCCCCAGCATCAACAGGGGGGTGATCGCCCAGGGCGCAGCCCAACTCACCAGCAAGGCCAGTGGCACAAGTATGACCTTATTGACCAGTGAACCCTTGGCCACGGCCCACACCACCGGCAACTCGCGGTCGGCCTGCACGCCAGCCACCTGCTGGGCATTGAGGGCGAGATCATCCCCCAGCACGCCAGCCGTCTTCTTGGCTGCGACTTTGGTCATCACCGAGACATCGTCCAGCAAAGTGGCGATGTCATCGAGCAAAGCAAAAAAACTGGAACCAGCCATGTGATTTTTCTCCCTGGATACTCTGCGAGCAACTTTGAGGCACGAAGCTTGAGCGCCCCCTAAATGAGGTGTTTACGAGACCTGACGACGGGCGTTGTGCCACATCTCGATCCAGGGGCTCTGGGCCGATTTGTCGAGGCTGGTCCAGCTTGTGATGACGTTGCGGAACACGCGCTCGGGGTGGGGCATCATGGCGGTGAAGCGGCCGTCTGCGGTGGTCACACCCGTCAGGCCGCCGGGGCTGCCGTTGGGGTTGGCGGGGTAGGCTTCGGTGGCCGCGCCGTGGTTGTCGATGTAGCGCATCGCGGCGATCACCTTGGCGGGGTTGCCCTGACCGTTGTGCTCGGGTGCGAAGTTGGCAAAGCCCTCACCGTGCGACACGGCAATGGGCACGCGAATGCCTGCCATGCCCTGGAAGAACACGGAGGGCGAATCCAGCACTTCGACCAGACTCAGACGCGCCTCGAAACGGCGGCTCTGGTTGTGCGTGAAGCGCGGCCAGTGCTCGGCACCGGGGATGATCTTGGCCAACTCAGCAAACATCTGGCAGCCGTTGCAAACACCCAGACCAAAGGTGTTGGGGCGGGCGAAGAAGGCTTCGAACTGGTCGCGCAATGCGTTGTTGAACAGGATGCTGCGCGCCCAGCCCAAGCCTGCGCCCAGCGTGTCGCCGTAGCTGAAGCCGCCGCAGGCCACCATGCCTGCAAACTCGGGCAGCTTGGCGCGGCCCGTTTGCAAATCGGTCATGTGCACGTCGATGGCCTCAAACCCCGCTTCTCTGAAGCAGTAGGCCATTTCCACATGCGAGTTGACGCCCTGCTCGCGCAGGATGGCGACCTTGGGTTTGGCCGCGCCCACCACGGCGGGGGCCGCGAGGCGTTTTTCAACTTGCGCTTTGAACGCTTCGGTGAGGTGCACATGCAGGCCGGGGTCGCTGGCGAGTCCGGCGCTGGCGTGCTCCTGGTCGGCACAGGCGGGGTTGTCGCGCTGCTGGGCGATCTTCCAGCTCACGCTGTCCCACACCTGATGCAGATCGGTCAGGCTGGCGGCGAAGATTTCTTTCGCGTCTCGCCAGATGCTCACCTGCCCTTTGCCCTTGTCAATGCTGGAGCTGTCGGGGCGGGTTTTGCCGATCTCGTGGCTGTGCTTGGAGAGGCCATGTTCGCGCAACACCGCCATCACCTCGCTGCGCTGGGCCGTGGGCACCTGGATGACCACGCCCAGCTCTTCGTTGAACAGTGCTTGCAGGGTGAGTTCTTCGCGGCGCACGCTGGTTTGCTGCGACCAGTTCTTGCTGTCGCCATGCTCCATGCGGCTGTCGTTGATGCCGTCGCCTTCGGTGACGAGCATGTCCACATTGAGCGCCACACCCACATGACCGGCAAAGGCCATTTCGCAAACCGTGGCCCACAGGCCGCCGTCGGACTTGTCGTGATAGGCCAGGATGCTCGGGCGCAAGGCATTGATGGCGTTGACCAAGTTCTTCAGGTCTTGCGCGTCGTCCAGATCGGGCACTTCATGGCCGCTCTGGCCCAGCACCTGCGACAGGATGGACGCGCCCATGCGCTTTTGGCCCTTGCCCAGGTCAATCAAGACCAGCGTGCTGTCTTGCTCGCGGTCCAGCTCGGGGGTGAGCGTGCTGCGCACATCGGCGATGGACGCGAAGGCGCTGACGATCAGGCTCACCGGTGCAGTCACCTTCTTCGCCGCACCGGATTCATCTTTCCACTGCGTGCGCATGGAGAGGCTGTCTTTGCCCACGGGGATGCTGATGCCCAAGGCGGGGCACAGCTCCATGCCCACGGTGTGCACGGTGTCGTAGAGCGCGGCATCTTCGCCGGGTTCGCCGCAAGCGGCCATCCAGTTGGCGGAAAGCTTGACGCGGGGAAGCTCAATCGGTGCGGCCAGCAGGTTGGTGATGGCCTCGGCCACAGCCACGCGGCCTGATGCGGCTGCGTTGATCGCGGCCAGCGGCGTGCGCTCGCCCATGCTCATGGCCTCACCGGCAAACCCCTTGTAGTCGGCCATGGTCACTGCCACATCGGCCACGGGCACCTGCCAGGGGCCGACCATCTGGTCGCGGTGCGTGAGGCCCCCCACGCTGCGGTCGCCGATGGTGATGAGGAATCGCTTGGAGGCCACGGTGGGGTGCGAGAGCACATCCACGCAAGCCTGTTGCAGGCTGACCATCTGCCCGCCGGGCATGAGGTCCAGCGGGGCGAGTTTTTGCTGTTTGCGCTGCACGTCGCGGTGCATCTTGGGCGGCTTGCCAAGCAACACGTTCATGGGCATGTCGACTGGAACCGATTGGGCTGAGCTTGTCGAAGTCGGCCCTTCGACAAGCTCTGGGCGAACGGGGTTTTCTGCCAAGATAAGTTGTCGCTCTTCGGTGGCCACGCCGATCACGGCAAAGGGGCAGCGCTCGCGCTCGCAGAAGGCCTTGAATTGCGCCAGCGATTCGGGCGCGATGGCCAGCACGTAGCGCTCCTGGCTCTCGTTGCTCCAGATTTCCTTGGG
>JBJOKU010000163.1:0-4330 GCA_046045925.1 Pseudomonadota bacterium | reverse complement strand
GAGCGAGGCAATTGCCACACCACCCTGCGGGCCGGCGGCTGCCTGGGCTACGATGCCGCAAGGCTGTTCGGGGTCGTCGGTACTGAAAATTTCTTGTCCTGCCTGCATGCCGCCGGGGCCACTCACCAGGTAAGCCCGTCGCTTGAGCGTGCCCCTGAACTGGCTGCGTGCCACCACTTCCTGGCCGGGGTAGCAGCCCTTTTTGAAGTTCACGCCACCGACGCTCTCGTAGTTGAGCATTTGGGGAACAAAGGCCTCCACAACGGGTTGGGTGATGGTTGCCACGCCGCTGAGCACTTCACTGAGTTGCCAGTCGTTGTTGCTCAACTGGGTTGCGGGAGCCGCCTGATCTGCGGCCAGCAAACCCAGTGCGCGGGGGCAACCGTTGGTGGGGTACAAGCTGACCCAGTGCGTTTGCCCATGCCGCCAAAGTTGCCAAGGCGGAGTTTGTTCTTGATGGGGGGGGTGTGCAGCCTTTCCGGCAGCTCCCAGAATATGGAATTGGTCTGACACATCACAGAGCTTGCACTTGGCCCTGAGCACAAACATGGACAAACGCTTCATCGTAGTGGCGAGGATGTCCCGCGGGCAAACAAGCAGCACGCGCTCTTGCGAGGTTTTGAACAGCACGAAGCTCGCCAGCATCCGGCCCTTGGCCGTGCACAGGGCGGCCAGACGGGCATGTTGCATGTCGAGCAGGGCCAGATCCTGGGTGAGTTGGCCGTGCAGGAAGTTCACGGCATCGGCACCGCTGGCCTCAATCACGCCCAGATGGTCAAGTCGGGCCAATCCTTCAAATTGCACAGTGGTCAAGGGGGAGGAGACAGTCATGCCTCCATTATGATTGCTGACCATGTTCCGCAAGCTGCTCCTCGCCCTGATATCCCTTTGCATTGCTGTAGCTGCCATGGGTGTGTGGTGGGTCAACAGCTCTGTGGCTTTTGAGGGCGAGACGCTGGACGTGGAGCTTGATCCGGGTATCCCTGCCAGGGCCGTGGCCCAGACGGTGGTCAGCGCGGGAGCCAAGGTGAACGCGGGTCTGTTGTATGCGCTTTTTCGTGTGAGTGGCAAGTCGCGCCAGATCAAGGCCGGCAGCTATGAGTTCGACAAGGGGGTGACCCCTTGGCAGATGCTCTCGGATTTCACGGCTGGCAAGGAAGCCTTGCGCCGCATCACCTTGGTGGAGGGCTGGACTTTCAGCCAAGTGAGGGCCGCGCTCAATGCCCATGAGCACATCCGCCATGATTCCAGGGACATGGATGGTGCCACCCTGATGTCGCAGTTGGGCAAGCCCGGCGTGCATCCTGAAGGCCGCTTCTTCCCCGATACCTATACCTTTGGCAAAAACGCCAGTGATTTGAAGGTGCTGGCCCGGGCCATGAAGGCCATGGACCAGCGGCTGGCCAAGGCCTGGGCACAACGCTCTGCCGATTCCCCTTTGCAGACCCCGGAGCAGGCGCTTGTGCTGGCCAGCATTGTCGAAAAGGAAACAGGTAGCGCAGCCGACAGGGGCAAGGTTGCGGGTGTGTTCAACAACCGCTTGCGCATCGGCATGCTGTTGCAGACCGACCCCACCGTGATTTACGGCATGGGCGAGCGTTATCAGGGGCGCATCCGCAAGATCGATTTGCAAACCGACACGCCCTACAACACCTACACCCGGGCAGGCCTGCCGCCCACGCCCATCTCCATGCCGGGCGCGGCATCGCTTTTGGCTGCGGTGCAACCAGAAGCCACCAAGGCGATCTACTTTGTGGCACGGGGTGACGGCAGCAGCCAGTTCAGCCAGACACTCGATGAACACAACCGTGCCGTGGCCAAATACATCCTCAAGAGGCAGTGATTTCCATGCAGCAACGCGGCCAGTTCATCACATTTGAGGGCATCGATGGAGCAGGCAAGTCCACACACATTGCCACACTGGCCGACCTTCTGCGCAAGCTGGGCCGCAAGGTGGTGCTCACACGGGAGCCCGGCGGCACAGAGCTGGCAGAAAAGCTGCGCCAGATCATCCTCAACGATGCGATGGATGCGCTTACCGAAGCACTGTTGATTTTTGCGGCACGGCGCGACCACATCGTGAAAGTGATTGAGCCTGCCCTGCAACGCGGTGACACGGTGATCTCTGACCGCTTTACCGATGCCACATTTGCCTACCAGGGTGGGGGTCGCGGTTTCGACTGGACTGTGCTGGCCAGCCTGGAGGCCATGGTTCAACAGCTGGAGCCTCACGCCGGATTGCTGCAACCCGATGTGACCCTGTGGTTTGACCTCGACCCCGCCATCGCAGCCCGGCGACTGGCCAGTGCCCGCGTGCCCGACAAGTTTGAGTCGCAGCCTCAACAGTTTTTTGCCCTGGTAGCGACTGGGTACGCAAAGCGTGCCGCGCTCGAGCCGGGGCGCTTCGAGCGACTCGATGCCGCACTTACGGTGCAAGAGGTCGCAGCGGCGCTGCTCAAAGTAGCCGCAGCACGGGGTTGGGCCTGAACACATGAGTCATCTTCCTGCTCCAGCTTCTCCGCTCGCGCCCTGGCTTGCCAGCCAGTTGAAGGACTTGTCTGCGCGGACACATCACGCTCTTTTGCTCGAAGGGCCTTCGGGTCTGGGGCAAATTGATCTCGCCCTGGCGCTGGCCCACACCCGTCTGTGCGATACCCACGGCAGTCTGGGTGGCTGCGGGCACTGCGACAGCTGCCAGATGCTGCGGGCGCGGACGCACCCCGACTTGCTACTACTGGCCCCGGAAGTGTTGCTGCTCGATTGGGAGTGGCCTATGGATGAAAAGCAGCTTGCCGATTTGCAAGGCGGAAAAGACCGAAAACCCAGCAAAGAAATTCGCGTGGAGGCCATGCGCGCGGCAATCGAGTTCTGCCAGCGCACCTCGGCCCGCAACAAGGGAAAGGTGGTGCTGATCCATCCGGCAGAACGCATGAACGCCGTGACCGCCAATGCCCTGCTCAAAACGCTGGAGGAGCCTTCTGGTGAGTTGTTGTTTGTGCTCTCCAGCGAGGCTTCCCACCTGCTTTTGCCCACCATTCGCAGCCGCTGCCAGAGCCACCGAATGGCCTGGCCTTCGCCACACGAGGCAATCGAATGGTTGGAGCGACAAGATCAAGGGGCTGAGGCTGTGCGCCTTCTTGGGGCTGCGGGGCAGCGTCCAGCGCTGGCCTTGTCAATGGCGCAGAGTGGCAAGCAGGCGCAGCAATGGGCCACCTTGCCCAAGGCCCTGGCGCAGGGGCGAGCTGATGCATTTGATGGATTTTCAGGGACGGAGTTGGTGGGCGTGATGCAAAAAATCGCCCATGACATGTGGCTCGTTTTCGCTGGTGCTGAACCCCGGTTTTTTGCGGCGGATGATTTGCCAGCGTGCCGCAATGTGCGGGCCCTGCAAGACTGGACGCTGGAGTTGTCCCGTTTGGCGCGTGTGGCCGAACACCCTTTCTCTGCCCCCCTGTTTTTGCACGCGCTCGTGACCCATGGGCAGAGCGCTGTAAACTCAAGACCATGAACGCCGCAGTCAAACCCGCCACGCCCTCTGCCACACCGCGCCCCAGCGTCATCCAGTTGGCCATCAAGGAAAAAGCGGCCCTGCATGCAGCCTATATTCCCCTGTTTTCTGAGGGGGGGGTCTTCATTCCCACCACGCGGGACTATCGCTTGGGTGATGACGTTTACGTCATGATTACCCTGCCCAACGACCCCAATCGCTATCCGATCGCGGGCAAAGTCGGCTGGATCACGCCCGCCGGTGCGGCTGGCACCCGCAGCCAAGGCGTGGGTGTGCGTTTTCCCAAAGATGACAAATCGCGACAGCTCAAACTTCGCATTGAAGAAATGCTGGGCGCAAGTCTGGGCTCAGATCGCCCTACCCAGACCATCTGATGTTTGTCGATTCCCATTGCCACCTGAGTTATCCGGGGCTGGTTGAACGCCTGCCCGATGTGCTGTCTGCCATGCGCGATGCGCAGGTGACGCAGGCACTGTGCGTGTGCACCACGCTGGAAGAGTTTGACCGCGTGCATGGCTTGGCGCAGCAGCACCGCCATTTGTGGGCCAGTGTGGGTGTGCATCCCGACAATGAAGACATTGAGGAGCCTTCTGTCGAGCGGCTGGTGGCCTTGGCGGCCAGCGAGCGAGTTGTGGCTATTGGCGAAACCGGCCTCGACTACTACGACATGGAGGGCCGAAAGGGCGGGCGCACCTTGGCTGACATGGAGTGGCAACGCCAGCGTTTTCGCGTACACATCCGGGCTGCACAACAAGTGCGCAAGCCGCTCATCATCCATACGCGAACGGCCAGCGATGACACACTCGCCATCATGCAGCAAGA
>JBJOKU010000162.1:0-4348 GCA_046045925.1 Pseudomonadota bacterium | reverse complement strand
TAGGCAGGGCCGGTGTAGCCCCACCAGTCCCAGCAACCGGCGGGGTTGGACGGGATGATGGTTTTGTTGACTTGCGGGTAGAGCACGATGATCTGGTTGGTGTCAGCCCAGGTGTTGTAGCCAGTGTCGGTGACGAACTGGTCGCCCACCGATTGAACCGACTGGCCGCAGCCGTGAATGGCGACGTGCACCTTGCAGCCGCCAGCCTTGCAGCTCTGGGGCAAGTAGGCGTAGCCCACGTCAGCCATGGCACCGGGCATCGAGAAAAACGCGGTCTGGTCAAACGCTACGATCTGGCCCGTGCTCTTGCTGCTCTGCGGTTTGAGCGTGCCGTAGATGTGTTGCAAGAGCGCACCGGCTTGGTCGTAGCCCTTGCCGTCGAGACTGCAATGGCTGATGTAGGGGTCGGCGTTGGCACTGCAGTTGTTGCCGTAGCCGGGGGTGATGACGGCGTGGCCCGCAGGCAGGTTGTTGACGTAGTTGATTTGCTTGGCGGGCACACCGGCCTGCTTGAAGAAGTCCACCGTGGAGTTCACGGCGATTTGCTTGACGATGGTGTCGTCGGTGCCGCTGAACACATAGACGCGGCGTTTCTTCAGGTTGGAGAGCGGGTCAATGACTTTCGATGATTCAAAGCCCTTGGCTGCCGCCACCATCAGCGAGGCATTGGGAGCGAGAAAGGTCTGCCCCATGCAAATACCGGTGTAGAACATGTTGTTGGCGGCACAGTAGTACGGCCCGCCAGCCACCACGCCTGCGCCAACGATGCTGCCGGAGTAAGCCACTTGCAATTGCGAGGCCATGAAGGCACCCGAGGAAAGCCCGGAAACCGAGGTTTGGGTCAGATCGGCAGAAAGGGCGGGCAGGGCTGTGGGTTGTGCAGCTTGTGCACCAACCGATGTACCCAGGAAGCCCGCACCAGCGAGCAAACTGGTGAGTGCCCAATGCCGGACAGATTTGGCGGGATTGAAGCGCGAAAGAATGGGGTTTGAAAACGTGGCAAGCATGATTCCTCCTGGGGCTTGTGGGTGATGCAATTGAAATGTTGCATCGCAGCATTTTCATGCTAACCGGGTTTCTTGACAGTTTTCCTACGAATGAATTCGATAAAACTGAAAAAATGTTGCTATGCAGCAATTGTGGCTTCTGCCTGCCAGATCCAGTACTCGACGGCGGCGAAGTAGCCCTCCCACACGCAGCCATTGCAGCCCCGGCCACAGCAGCTTGTGGGTGGGGGCGGTGGTTCTCGGTGGCTGAGGCCTTGGGCGGCTAGCGTGGCTTGGAGTTGCGCGATGCGTTGCCGGGCTGCTTCGAGCCCTGGTGGCGCGTAGCCGTTGCTGGCTTGGGGCGCATCGGGTGATGGTGGGTTGAGCGGGTCCACGGCGGGGCAAGTCTTCGGGCTGATTCAGAAATCGGGCGGGCTGTCAAAGGCGAGCATCATGCCCGACTGCGGATGCGCAAAGCGCAGGTGTGTGGCATGCAGCATCAGCCGTTGCGCAGGGCTTGCGCCGTAGAGTGCATCGCCAACGATGGCGTGGCCCAGGCTCATGAGGTGCACGCGCAATTGGTGCGAGCGCCCCGTATGCGGCGTGAGCCGCACGCGGGTGGTGTGCGACTGTGCATCGCGGTGCAGCACTTCGTAGCTCGTGTGGCTGGGTTTCCCAAGCGCGAGATCGACTTTTTGCAGCGGGCGATTGGGCCAGTCGGCGATGAGGGGCAGGGTGATGTCACCGCTGTCTTGGGCGAGCAGGCCATCAACCAGCGCGATGTAGCGCTTGCCCACTGTGCGCTGCTGGAACTGCTTGCTCAAGTGGCTTTCGTTGGCTTTGCCGCGCGCCAGCACCATCAGGCCCGAGGTGGCCTGGTCGAGACGGTGGACGATGGAGGCGTCGGGGTACTGAGCCTGCACGCGGGCAACGAGGCAATCGGCCTTGTCAGCGCCGCGTCCGGGCACGGCGAGCAAGCCTGCGGGTTTGACGGCGACGATGCAGGCCTCGTCCACATGCAGCAGTTGCAATTCGTTCATGCGCGGGCTTTCACGGTCACTCACAGGCTGGCATCGCGCAGCGTACTCACCACCGGGGTGTGCAGCACTTGGCGCAGCGCAAAGTGGCCGGCAATGAGGGCCAGCACTGCCCCAGCCAAACCACAGACCAGCGGCACCCAAAGGCGAGGTGACCAGTCGAACTCGAACGCATACTTCGCCAGTGCCCAACTGATGGCGAGCGCCACGCTGCCTGCCAGCACGCCACTCAAGAAGCCCACGCCTGCCAGCTCCAGGCGCTGCACCCGCGCGAGCAGGGCCGAGCTTGCACCCAGCGCCCGCATGATGGCGAACTCGCGTGTGCGCTCGCCACGCGTGGCGCTCACAGTTGCTACTAACACCAGCAGGCCCGCAGCCAGCGCAAACGCAAAGAGGTATTCCACCGCAGCAATCACTTGGCCCACCACGTCTTGCACTTGCTGCACAGTGGCTTCGGTGTTGACCAGCGTGATGTTGGGAAACTGGCGCACCAGTGCGTTGTCAAAGCCCTTGCCGGGCGGCACGCGGAAAGCGCTGATGAAGGTAGTGGGCCAGGGCTCGTTGGCGGGCATGGCTGAGCGTGGGTACATCACAAAGAAGTTCACGCGCATCGAGGCCCAATCCACCTTGCGCAGGCTGGTGATGCGCGACTGGCTGGTGATACCGGCTACATCAAAAGTGAGCGTGTCGCCCAGCATGAGCTTGAGCGTTTTGGCAATGCCTTCTTCCACGCTCACCGTGCCTTCTTCCTCGTTGTGCCATTGCCCGGCCACAACCGGGTTGTGCGGTGGCACCTGGCCTGCGTAGGAGAGATTGAACTCGCGGTCTATCAGTCGCTTGGCGCGGTCTTCGGTGTAGCTCTCTGGCGTGATGGGTTGGCCGTTGACCGCAATCAGGCGGCCACGAATCATGGGATACCAGTCAAAGCCCTGCACGCCCGCTTGGCGCAGGGTGTTCTGGAAGGCTCCGGCCTGATCGGGCTGGATGTTGATGACGAAGCGGTTGGGCGCATCGGCAGGCGTGGCCTGGCGCCAGCTCTGGATGAGGTCGGTGCGCAGCAGCACCAGCAGCGCCAGCGCCAGCAGGCCCACGGCGAGTGCGCTCATCTGCACCACGGCCAGGGCGGGGCGGGCGGCGATCTGGCGCGTGGCCAAGCGCAGTGCCTGAGGCGTGGTGTCGCGCACGCAGCGGCGCAAGGCATGCACGGCCAGCCAGCCGAGCAGTGCGAACACGGCCACGGCGGCAGCAAAGCCCCCCACGGCCAGCGCCCCGAGCCTGAGATCGGAGCTCACGGCCAGCAGCAGGGCGGCGAAACCCGTTGTGCCCAAGGCCAGCACGCCCAGGCTCGCACCACGCAGGTTGCCCACGTCGCGGCGGATGACGCGCAGCGGGGGCACTTTGGCAAGTTGCAACACGGGGGGCAAGCCGAAACTCAGCGTCAGCACCATACCCGTCCCCAGACCGAGCATCACAGGCCACAGGCCGGGGGCGGGCAAGTCGGTGTGGGCGAGGCCCGTGATGAGTCCTTGCGCCAGCGTGGCAAAGAGGTGGTGCAACGCATAACCCAGTGCCACACCCGCGAGACTGGCGAGCAGCCCCACGCTGGCGAACTCGACGGTGTAGCTCAGGGCAATGTTGCGCTGGCTCTGGCCCAGCACGCGCAGCACGGCGCAATCGTCCAGCCTGCGCTGCGCAAAGCCCCGGCAGGCAATGGCCACGGCTACAGCGCTCAAGAGCGCGGTGAGCAGGGCGACGAGTTTGAGGAAACGTTCGGCGCGGTCCAGCGTTTGCCGCATTTCGGGGCGGCCCGATTCAAGGCTTTCCACGCGCAGGCCACGCATGTCGGCCAAGGTAGATTCGGTCGTGAGGCGCTTTTCAACGTGTTCGCGAAAGCGCTTCACCTTGGGGGCATCGCCTGTCACGGCAAACCGCCATGTGATGCGGCTGGCGGGTTGCACCAGTTGCGTCGAGGGCAAATCGCTTTCGTTCATCAACACGCGTGGTGCGAAGTTCATGAAGCCGGCACCGCGGTCGGGCTCGTTGGCGATGACGGCGGCGATGCGCAGGCTGGCATTGCCCAGCGTGAGAGCATCGCCCACTTGTACGCCGAGCGCGTCAAGCAGCGGGGCATCGACCCAGATTTCGCCCGGTGCGGGGATGGGGTTGACTCTTTGCGTTTCGACAAGCTCGACGCGAACGGGGGACCCGCTTTGCAAACCTTGCTGCGCTTGTGGTGTCAAACGAATCGCACCGCGCAAGGGGTAGCCTTGGGCCACCGCCTTGAGCGCCACCAGGCGGCTCACGGAGGAGTCGCCGCTGCCCGAT
>JBJOKU010000161.1:0-4379 GCA_046045925.1 Pseudomonadota bacterium | reverse complement strand
CTTGTGCGAACGCAGAGCCAATCATGGCTGCCGCTGCAACAACGAGAAGATGACGGGTGTTCATGACAGTTTCCTTCTTTGTGGTTCATGGTCGCTGCGGTTTGCAGGGCCTGAGCAGATAACGCGGACGAATGCAGGCGTGGCATACAGCGCAAATCGAAGAGTTGGCAAAATTGTGTAAAGCGGCACGCACGCCGCATCAGGATGAAAGGATCCGCAATGAGTCAGGAACAGCCGAAATTTGTTGGAGAGCGCCGTACATTCATGTTTGCGCTTGCCTCAGGTTTGATGCAATTGCCAGAGGCAGCGAGTGCCCAGGCCCGTCCAGTGCGGTTGATCGTGCCCTACGCACCGGGCGGACCAGTTGACATCACAGCCCGTTACCTTGCCGAGAAGGTGAAAGACAGTCTTGGCCCCGTGATTGTTGAAAACAAGCCCGGCGCTGGCGGCAACATCGGGGCCGATGCGGTGGCGAAGGCCGCGCCTGATGGACTGACGATCGGCATTGGGGCGGTGGCCACCCATGCCATCAACCCGTGGCTGTATCCGCGCATGCCTTATGACGCGCTGCGCGATTTCCAACCCATTACGACCATCTTGCGTGTACCCAATGTGCTGGTGATGAATGCCGAGCAGGCACAGCGCTTGGGCATCCACTCGGTCAAGGATCTGGTTGCGTACGCCAAACGCAATCCGGGCAAACTCAATTACGGCTCAGGCGGCAGCGGCAGTGCCGGGCATCTGGCGGGTGAGATGTTCAAGCGCGAAGCGGGCATCTTTGCGGTTCACATTCCGTATCCAGGGGGCAACCCGGCGCAGTTGGCTTTGCTCAGCGGACAGGTTGACTTCAACATCGACAACCTCGCCACGGCGGCAGCCAACATCAAGGCAGGCAAGCTCAAGGCGCTGGCGGTGACGACTCGCCAGCGCAGCAGTGCGCTGCCCGATGTTCCCTCGCTGGCTGAAACGATTGCGGGCTTTGAAATCGATACTTGGTGGGGGCTGGTTGCGCCCGCTGGATTGCCTGCAAGTGTGACCGCCAAATTGCACAAGGCGTTTGCCGAGGCACTGAATCAGGAAGCCACGCAATTGAAGTTCGCACAGTTGTATGCGCAAACGCAAAGCAGCACGCCTGAGCAGTTCCAGCAGATGATCCAGTCCGAATGGCGCAAGTACGAGAAGCTGGTCAAGCTCTCAGGCGCGAAAGTCGATTGAGCGCATCGCTCACGGGCGACGCGACTTGGGCCGGGTACCCACGGTCACGCTGAGTTCTTGCGTGGCACCCTTGCGTTCAACCACGGTGGGCACGGTGTCGCCGGGTTTGATGGCGGCCACTGTGTTGAGCAGGCTGGGAACGCCATCTATGGGCTTGCCCGCCATGCTCACGATCACATCTCCAGGGCGGATGCCAGCCTTGGCCGCTGGACCGCCTTGCAACACACCCGTGACGATCACGCCTTCTTGCCGCTTGGTCGAGAAGGTGTTTGCCAGTTCTTGCGTCAGTTCATGTGGTTCCACGCCAATCCACCCGCGCGTGACCTGTCCGTCCTTGACGATGGCATCCATGACGGTCTTGGCTGTGGTCACGGGGATTGCAAAGCCGATGCCCATGCTGCCGCCTGATCGGGAGTAAATGGCAGTGTTGATGCCCAGCAGGTTGCCATTGATGTCTACCAATGCACCGCCAGAGTTGCCGGGGTTGATGGCAGCATCGGTCTGAATGAAGTTCTCGAAGGTGTTGATGCCCAAATGATTGCGGCCCAGTGCGCTGACGATGCCACTGGTGACTGTCTGGCCTACGCCGAAGGGGTTGCCAATGGCCAGTACGGTGTCGCCGACTTGCAGGCTGTCGGAGCTGCCGAGCACGATCACGGGCAGTTTGTCGAGTTCGATTTTCAGGATGGCCAGATCGGTGTCTGGATCGGTGCCGACCACCTTGCCTCTGGTCTTTCGTCCATCGGTAAGCACCACTTCGATGTCGTCAGCGCCTTCGACAACATGGTTGTTGGTGAGAATGAAGCCGCTGGGGCTGACAATCACGCCCGAGCCCAGGCCGCTTTGGGGTTCGCTGTCCTGGTCACCGTAGAAGAAGCGGAACCAGGGGTCGTTCATTCTTAGGTTGTTGCGAGGTTTTTGCGAGGTGCTGATGCTGACCACAGCGGGTGAGGCTTTTTTTGCGGCTGCACTCAGTGAGCCCGATGCTGCACTGCTGCCCGCTGCCTGGTAAACAGGCACCACCCCGGCCCCAGTAGACACGCCAGTCCATTGCGGTTTGAAAGTCACGAGCACAAACCAGACGGCCACCAGAACGGTGACGGACTGCGAGAAAATCAGCCAAATGCGACGCATGTTCGGAATAATCCAGTTCCAGCCAAAACGAAAACCATGAAGGACGCAGCGATGCCCACGACACGACAGGCCCTATGTGGGGTGCTTGATGAGATTTTGCAACCCGGGCGCTTCAAGGATTATGGCCCCAATGGTTTGCAGGTGGAGGGTCGTGGCGAGGTGCGCAAACTGGTGACGGGCGTGACAGCATCGCTGGCCTTGATTGATGCCGCCATTGCCGCCGGTGCCGATGCCATTCTGGTGCACCACGGCCTGTTCTGGCGCGGGCAGGATGGCCGTGTGACCGGATGGATGAAACAGCGTCTGCAATCCCTGCTGGTCAATGACGTGAGTCTGATGGCCTACCACCTGCCGCTGGACGCGCACCCCGAGTTGGGCAACAACGCCCAACTGGGCCGGGTGCTTGAGTTGCCCGTCAGCGAGGCTTGTACCCATTTCGGTGAACAGGATCTGGGCTGGATGTGCGAGGCTTCGTTTGATTCGCTTTCGGCATTGGCTGCCCATGCGCAACGCAAGCTCGGGCGTGAAGTGCTAAGCGTACAGGGAGACGAACGCCCCGTGCGACGGGTGGCATGGTGCACGGGGGGGGCGCAGAGTTATTTCGAAGCGGCGATTGCGGCCGGTGCCGATGTGTTCATCACCGGTGAAATTTCAGAACCTCAAGTGCACTACGCACGTGAGTCGGGCGTAGCCTACATTGCTTGTGGACACCACGCCACCGAACGTTATGGCGCACCGGCGGTAGGGGCGCATGTGGCGGCGCGTTTGGGGATTGCCCACGAATTCATTGACGTGGACAACCCGGCATGAGCAAGCTGCAAAAACCCATTGCCATCACCATGGGCGATGTGGCGGGCATCGGGCCTGAAACCATTGCCCGTCTTTACAGGGATCACGCCGTTGAAATGCAAGGCACCTGCGTGGTGGGCGACGTGGCCCATCTCGAGCGTGTTTTCTTGCTGGTCGGGTGCGATCGGTCGGTGGTAGAGGTGGCTGAGTGGGCACAGGCGTTGACACTTCAGTCTGGAGCCGTGGCGTTGATGAGGGCATCTGCCTCAGTCAGTGCCAAACAATCTGGCTTGATCCCTTACGGCGCAATCAACCGAGATGCGGGTGTCTTGGCGGCCAGTGCCATCCGGCTTGCGGCGCAGGCGGCTCTGCGTGGTGACGTGGCGGCTGTGGTGACCGCACCCATTCACAAGGAAGCCTTGGCGCTGGCGGGCGAGCCTTATCCCGGACACACCGAGTTGTTGCAGCACGAAGCAGCACTGCATATGGGCAAGTCCGTGAGCGATGTGCCGGTGCGCATGATGCTGGCCAATCCGGAGTTGCGCGTGGTGTTGGTGAGCATTCACGTGGGGCTGCGTGCAGCGATCGATGCGGTGACGCATGCAAACGTCTTGCAGACGATCACCATCACGCATGAGTCCTTGTCACGTATGGATGCCTTTGCCGGTCGCCCATCCCGCATTGCCGTGGCGGGGCTCAATCCCCATGCGGGTGAAGGCGGAATGTTTGGTCGCGAAGAGATTGAGGTCATCGAGCCTGCCGTGCAGGACGCCCGCAGGGCCGGAGTGGATGTGCACGGTCCATTCGCCCCTGACACGGTGTTCATGCGCGCACGCGCTGGCGAATTCGATGCAGTCGTGGCGATGTACCACGACCAGGGCCTGATCCCTGTGAAATATCTCGGGGTGGAACAGGGCGTGAATGTCACGCTTGGCTTGCCACTGGTGCGCACCAGCCCCGACCACGGTACCGCGTTTGACATTGCCGGACAGGGCAGGGCAGACGCATCCAGCTTGCGCCATGCCCTGCGGGTGGCCCGGCAACTGGCGGCGCAGTGAATGCCGCCTGAGTGCGCAAAGCTTATTTTTTGAGCGAGTCGCGGATTTCGCGCAGCAGCACGATGTCCTCTGGTGTGGGGGGCGGCTCAGCAGGGGCCGGCGCGGCTTCAGGCTGGCTCTTGGCCTTGTTGAAGAGCTTGACCATCTGGAAGATGACAAAAGCCAGAATGATGAAATTGATCA
>JBJOKU010000160.1:0-4397 GCA_046045925.1 Pseudomonadota bacterium | reverse complement strand
GCATCTGGTGTGCAACTTCCCCAGCGGCACCAACGGTCAACCCGCCACGCTCACGCACGACGACGTGACCACGCTCTTCCACGAGTTCGGCCACGGATTGCACCACCTGCTTACCCAGGTGAACGAGCGCGATGTTTCGGGCATCAGCGGCGTGGAGTGGGACGCGGTGGAGCTGCCCAGCCAGTTCATGGAGAACTTCTGCTGGGAATGGGGCGTGTTGAAACACATGACCGCCCATGTGCAAACCGGCGAGCCGCTGCCGCGTGCGTTGTTCGACAAGATGGTTGCCGCCAAGAACTACCAGACCGGCCTGCAAACCCTGCGCCAGATCGAGTTCTCGCTCTTTGACATGCTGCTGCACCAGAGCAAGCGCAGCGACTTCATGACCGTGCTGAACGAAGTTCGCGCCGAAGTGGCCGTGTTGCCCGCGCCCGCCTACAACCGCATGGCCCACACCTTTGGCCACATCTTCAGCGGTGGCTACGCCGCTGGGTACTACAGCTACAAGTGGGCCGAGCTGCTCTCAAGCGATGCCTACGGCGCGTTTGAAGAAACCGCCAGCGCCGACGCCGATGGCAACCCCCTGCCCAGCCTGGAGACGGGCCGCCGCTACCGCAAAGAAATTCTGGAGGCCGGTGGCAGCCGCCCCGCGATGGAGTCGTTCAAAGCCTTCCGGGGCCGCGAGCCGCAGATTGATGCCATGCTGCGGCATCAGGGCATGGTGTCCTGATGTCACACACGCCAGTGCCTGCTGCCCGATAATCCAGCGGTCTGGAGATATTCAATGCCCATCGTCCACCGGTTGTTTTCCTGTCTGACCCCCAGTTTGCTGGCGGTTTTCGCGGCCTTGTGCGCATTGCCGGCATCGGCGCAGCAGATTTACCGCATCGTGGGCCCCGACGGCAAGGTCACATTCACCGACAAACCGCCCGTGGCCGATGGCCGCAGCCGCATCAGCACCGTGGCTTCGTCCATTCCGGCAGGCACGGCCAACACGGCCAATCTGCCCTTCGAGTTGCAGGCCGTGGCCAACAAGTACCCAGTCACCTTCTACAGCACAGACAACTGCGCCATTTGCTCGCTCGCCCGCAGCTATCTGGTGGGGCGCGGTATTCCGTTTGCCGAAAAAACCGTCAACTCGCAGGAAGAGATCGACGCATTCATCAAGATTGCAGGCGGCACCAAGATGCCACTGCTCACGGTTGGCCCGCAAAAAATCTCGAACTTCAGTGAGGCCGAGTGGAGCCAGGCTCTGACCGCCGCCGCTTACCCAGCCAACTCGGTACTGCCAGCAAATTACAAATACGCAGCTGCGGCCCCCATCATTGCCCCCAAGGCCGGGCCAGCCAATGCACCCGAAGCAGCCAGCGAGCCTCCCGAAGAACGGGCTCCCGCACCCAGCGTGATTCCTACAGCCCCCGGCAACCCGGCTGGCATTCGCTTCTGAAGTGGCTCCGGGAGGTCTTCAAAACCCCGTTCGCCCTGGGCCTGTCGAAGGGCAAGCCATACAAATCATGGGCTTGGACCAGCTCAGTAGCTGATCCGGCGCACGCCGCCCGCACCGCCCGCCAGGCACATGGTGGCTTTCTGGTGGGCAAACACCCCCACCGTCACCACGCCCGGCCACTGGCTGACCTGCGTCTCAAAGGCCAGTGGGTCGCTGATCTTCAGCCCGCGTACATCGACGATGTGCTGGCCGTTGTCCGTCACCAGCGGCTGAGCATCTTTCAGGCGCACGGCGGCTTGAGCACCCATGGCCTCAAACTGGCGAATGATCTGCGCCGCTGCCATGGGAATCACTTCCACCGGCAGCGGAAACGCGCCCAGCGTGTCCACCAGCTTGCTTTCATCGACGATGCAGACAAACTCGCGTGAAATGGCCGCCACGATCTTCTCGCGCGTGAGCGCTGCGCCGCCCCCTTTGACCATGTAGCCTTTGCCGTCGATCTCGTCTGCGCCATCCACGTACACCGCGATGTCGCTCACGGTGTTGCTGTCGAGCACGGGAATGTTGAGCGCCTTCAGGCGAGCGGTGGAGGCTTCAGAGCTGGACACCGCACCCTTGATCTGCGCGGCCAGAGGGGCGAGTGCGTCAATGAATTTGTTCACCGTGGAGCCGGTGCCCACGCCAATGATGTCGCCGCGTTCGATCAGGGCTTGCACATGCTGTGCGGCGGCCTGCCCCACCAGGGTTTTGAGTTCGTCTTGGGTCATAGACCTAAAATTATGCCGATATGTCGCTCATCCCCTACGCCCTCTCCCGCTCTTTTCTCTTCAACCTCGACCCCGAGCACGCCCACGAAGTCACGCTGGGCATGATCGCCAAGCTGCAAAATACCCCCGGCCAATGGGCCTGGTGCCAGGGCCGGGTGGATGATCCGGTAACGATTGCCGGCCTGAAATTCCCCAACCGCGTGGGCCTGGCCGCTGGCTTGGACAAGAACGCCCGCTGCATTGACGGCCTCGCCGCCATGGGCTTTGGCTTCATTGAGGTGGGCACGGTCACGCCACTGGGTCAGCCCGGCAACCCCAAGCCCCGCATGTTCCGCCTGCCGCAAGCCAACGCGCTCATCAACCGTTTGGGCTTCAACAACGAGGGGCTGGATGCTTTTCTGGCCAACGTGGCGAAATCGCAGATCAAGAAAGCCAACGCTACCAACCGCCCGCTGATTGGCCTGAACATCGGCAAGAACGCCTCCACGCCGATTGAACGCGCCACCGACGACTACCTCACCTGCCTGAGTGGCGTGTACCCCCACGCCGACTACGTGACGGTCAACATCTCCAGCCCCAACACCAAGAACCTGCGCAGCCTGCAAAGCGATGAAGCACTCGACGGCCTGCTCGGCGCGATTGCCCAGCGCCGCGAAGAACTGGCGCAGCAGCATGGCGTGAAACGCCCCGTCTTCCTCAAAATCGCCCCCGATCTGGATGAAACCCAGGTGCAGGTGATCGCGCTCACCCTGCAAAAGCACGCCATCGACGGCGTGATCGCCACCAACACCACGCTCGACCGCGAAGCCGTCAAGGGCATGGAGCACGCCGAAGAAGCGGGCGGCCTCTCCGGCGCACCCGTGCTTGAAAAGAGCAACGCCGTGATCCGCCAACTGCGCGCTGCGCTGGGCAAGGGCTACCCCATCATTGGTGTGGGCGGCATCTTGAGCGGCAAGGACGCGCAGAGCAAGATCGAAGCGGGTGCAGACCTCGTACAGATCTACACCGGCCTCATCTACAAAGGCCCGGAGCTGGTGCGCGAAGCGGCGCTGGCGATCAAGGGCCGCTGAAGCCCAATTGATTCACCACCTCGGCCGCAATCGCCATGCTGCTCGTCAGCCCCGGCGACTCGATGCCAAACAGGTTGAGCAGCCCGGCAATGCCGTGCACGGACTCACCCTGAATGCAGAAGTCAGGTTGAGGCTCACCCGGCCCGTGAATCTTGGGGCGCACCCCGCTGTAGCTGGGCTGTAGCGCGCCATCGGGCAAACCCGGCCAGTAGTGGCGAACCTGCTCGTAGAACGATGCGGCCCGCTGTTCATCGACCGCGTAATTGATTTGCGAGGCATCGGCGATGTCGAGCCACTCGATGTCGGGGCCAAACTTGCCTTGTCCGCCCAAGTCCAGCGTGTAGTGCGTGCCCAGTGAGGCCGCTCCGGGCGTGGGGTAGATCAGCCGGGCAAACGGAGCCTTGCCAGTCAGACTGAAATAGCTGCCCTTGGCGAAATGTTCACGCGGAATGTGACGCGACGCGAGGCCTTCGATCTGGCGCGCCAGCGCGCAGGCATGCAGCCCCGCCGCATTGACCACCGTGTTGGCCAGCAACTCCATCTCTTCGCCCTGCGATGTGCGGCTTTGCAGGACGAGCCCCTCCGGGGTAGGCCGGATGCGCTGCACGCCAGAGTCCAGCGCCACCATACCGCCCGCGTTTTCCAGATCGCCCTGCAAGGCGATCATGAAACCATGGCTGTCCATCAAGCCCGTGGTGGGTGAGCCCAGCGCTGCCACGCAGCGCAGTTGCGGTTCGATGGCCCTGGCCTCATCACCCGTGAGCCAGTGGGTGGGTACACCGTTGATGGCGGCCTGCTTTTCGAGCTTGTGCAGGTATTCCCGCTGGGTATCGTCAGTGGCCACCACCCATTTGCCGCACTGCGTGTATCCCACGCCGCGCTGGGGCAGGTAGTCGTAGAGCATCTGCTTGCCCTGCACGCACAGGCGGGCCTTGAGGGTGCCGGTGGGGTAATACAAACCGGCATGAATGACCTCGCTGTTGCGCGAACTCACGCCTTGCCCGATGGCGGTTTCTTTTTCGAGCACCAGCACCTCTCGCCCCGCCAGCGCCAGGGCACGCGCCACCGCCAGCCCTACGGCTCCGGCACCCACCACCACAGCATCAATTTTGT
>JBJOKU010000159.1:0-4407 GCA_046045925.1 Pseudomonadota bacterium | reverse complement strand
CAGCTCACGGGCGATGAATCGAAAGGTCACAAACACGGTGGCCAGCACGATGCCCGGTACGGCAAAGATGACTTTGAAGTCATGCGCCGAAAGCCATGGCCCGAGCCATCCCTGTGCGCCAAACAACAGCACATAAATGAGGCCCGCCACCACAGGAGAGACCGAGAAGGGCAGGTCCACCAGCGTGATGAGATAAGCCTTGCCCCGGAAGTCAAACTTCGCAATAGCCCAAGCCGCTGCCACACCAAACACCAAGTTCAGCGGCACGGCAATGGCGGCGGTGAGCAAGGTCAGACGGATTGCACTCCAGGCATCGGGTTCGTTGAACGCTTCAAGGTAAGCCCCCAGACCTTTGCGCAAGGCTTCGGCGAACACAGCGGCCAAGGGCAACAGCAAGAAGAGCAGCAAGAAGCCCAGCGCCAGCGCAATCAGCGTGTAGCGCACCCATGCGGGCTCAGTGGTGCCAGCGCGGGCGGAACGCCGGGCCACAGCAGCAGATGAAACCCCGGAAGAAGAAACGGCAGCACTCATGCGGGAGCCCCTGAACGACGGCGCTGCCAGGCTTGCAGCGCATTGATGACAAGCAACAGCACGAAAGAGATGACCAGCATCACCACGGCCACGGCGGTGGCTCCGGCGTAGTCGTACTGCTCGAGCTTGCTGATGATGATGAGCGGCGTGATCTCTGAAATCAGCGGCATGTTGCCTGCGATGAAGATCACTGAGCCGTACTCGCCGATGGCGCGCGCAAAGGCCATGGCAAAGCCGGTGAGCAAGGCGGGCGCGATGGTCGGAAAGATCACGTGGCGAAACGTCTGCCAGCGAGAGGCACCTAGACAGGTGGCGGCCTCTTCAAGTTCCTTCTCGGCATCTTCGAGCACGGGCTGTACGGTGCGCACCACGAAGGGCAGGCCGATGAAGATCAGCGCAATCACCACGCCTTTGGGGTTGAACGCGAGGTGGATTCCCCAGGGTTCCAGCAACTCGCCGACCCAGCCATTGCTGGCCAGCAAGGCCGTGAGCGAAATGCCGGCCACGGCCGTGGGCAGGGCGAACGGCAAGTCCACCAGCGCGTCCACCACCTTCTTGCCGAAGAAGTCATAGCGCACCAGCACCCAGGCCACCAGCAGGCCAAACACCACGTTAACCAGCGCGGCAATCAGCGAAGCCCCGAAGGTGAGACGGTACGAGGCCATCACGCGCTCTGAAGTCACCGCAGCGACGAACTGATCCCATGTGAGGGAGAAGGTTTTGAACAGCAGCGCCGACAGCGGAATCAGCACGATCACGCTCAGGTAGAAGAGCGCAAAACCCAGCGTGAGGTGGAAGCCGGGCAGGACACGGGCGAGTCCTGCCCGAGCCTGCGTGACAAGCAGCTGTGTCATGCGGCCTCCTGTTGCAGAGGCGTTTGTACTACAGCACGTTGCACCAGCTCATCGAGCAAGACCAAGCCCTCAGTCCAGGGGCCGTAACCCGACTCCGAATTGATGTGACCCGCAGCGTCCAGTTTGACCATGCGGCTACCCCATGAGCGGGCGTACTTGGCCGATTTGCGGATGGGGCAATACGGGTCGTCGGTGCTGCCCACCACGATGGACGGATAAGGCAGAGGCCCGTAGGGCACGGGGGCGAAGTCGGCCAGCACGGCGCGGCGCTCCGGATCGGCAGGTGCCACGAACAGGGCGGCCCCAATCCGCTGCGCCACTTCCGGCGGCAAGTGCCGCACCGCGATGCAGCCCAAGCTGTGCGCCACCACCACAGTGCCCGACGGTTCCGCCAACAGCGCCTGCGAAAGCGCCTTTACCCACGACTCACGCCTTGGAAATTCCCATTGTCCCAGCTTCATGCGCAAGCGCTCCACGCCCGGCAAGCGGCGCTCCCAGTGGCTTTGCCAATGCGCGGGGCCGGAATCCTTCCAGCCTGGCACCAGCAGAATGTTCAGCTTGCTCACCTCAGCCTCTCACTTCTTGGTGTAGAGCTGGTCAAACGAAGCGCCGTCGGCAAAGTGGTCTTTGTCGGCCTGGGGCCAGCCGCCAAAGGCTTTGTCGATGGTGAACAGGTTCAGCTTGGGGAACTGCTTGGCGTATTTCGCCTGGGCTTTGGCCGAGATGGCGGGGCGGTAGAAGTTCTTGCCGGCGATGTCCTGGCCTTGTTCGGTATAGAGGTATTTCAGGTATTCCTCGGCCACGGCGCGAGTGCCCTTCTTGTCCAAGTTTTTGTCAACGATGGTCACAGGTGGCTCGGCCAGCACGCTGATGGAGGGATAGACCACATCAACCTTGTTGCCGAATTCTTTTTCGAGCAAATAGGCTTCGTTTTCCCAAGAGATGAATACATCGCCTTGGTTGCGTTGGGCAAAGGTGATGGAAGAACCGCGTGCGCCGGTGTCGAGCACGGGGACGTTGGCGTACAGCTTGGAGATGAACTCGCGGGCCTTGGCCTCGGTTCCATATTTACGCTTGGCAAATTCCCATGCGGCCAGATAGTTCCAGCGTGCACCGCCCGAGGTTTTGGGATTGGGTGTGATGACTTTTATGCCGGGCTTGACCAGATCATCCCAGTCTTTGATGCCCTTGGGATTGCCTTCGCGCACGACCAACACGATGGTGGAGGTGTAGGGAGAAGAGTTGTGGGGCAGGCGTTTTTGCCAGTCGGAGGGAATCCATTGGCCGTTTTTGTGCAACGCATCCACGTCGCCTGCCAGCGCCAGAGTGACCACATCGGCGTCCAGCCCGTCGATCACCGCCCTGGCCTGTTTGCCCGAGCCGCCGTGCGACTGCTTGATGGTGACGGTCTGGCCTGTCTTGGCCTTCCAATGCTTGGCGAAGGCCTGATTGAATTCGACGTACAACTCGCGGGTCGGGTCGTAGGATACGTTGAGCAGGCTGACGTTGGCGGCGGAGGTTTGGGCCTGAGCGGGGGCGGGGACAGAACCCAAGGTGAACGCGAGCGCGGCACCCAATGTGCCCAGCAGCAGACGGCGAGAGGTTTTGACGGTGGCAGTTGTTGGTTTCATTTCGACTCCAGAAAAACTTCAAAAATTCAGTGAAGTGAATTCTGGAGACGATTCTTTAAAGCTACAACGAATAAATATTTGTTTTTAAATTACCGAATCGTCTTTTGATGTTGCGGCCAGTTCAAGAGTGGCCCGATTAATATGAGCCGCCATGGACATCAATACCTTGCAACAAGCCCTTCCTGACTACTTCGCTCCGTGGGTGCAAGAGTTGGGTCTGCGCATCGAGTCGTTCCAGCCCGAAGGCGTTGTGACTCTTCGCCTGCCTGTCAATGATCGCCTTTCACGCGTGGGCGGCGTGGTGTGCGGGCAGGCCATGATGGCAGCGGCAGACACGGCGATGGTGCTGGCGCTGATGGCGCTGTGGGGAGAGTTCAGGCCCTGCACGACGGTGCAGCTCAACACCAGTTTTCTCAAGCCGCTGGCCAATCAGGATGGTTTGGTGACAGCCAGCGTGATCCGCGCGGGCAAGTCGCTTGCGTTTGGCGAGATTGACATTGTGGGGGCGACTGACGGCAAGAGTGTTTGCCGTGCAAGCACGACTTACGCTGTGCTCTGAGGCTGTGGGGCGTGCTCAGTTCCAGCCAATCACTTCGAAACCTTTTTCGCTGAGGCACCGCTCCACGAAGTGGCGATAGGTGGGGTTGGCGCGGTCGTTGAAGGCGCCATTGACGGCGCCGGCAGACGCGCCCACGGCGGCGGCACCGGCACCGTTGCGCACCGCACGGTCCATATTTTGTCCGCCAATCAGGGTGCCGACTGCTGCTGCCACCCCTGTGGCCACCGAGTTGTTCTTGTCGTCAGGCGTCAGGCCCGCTTGCTTGGCGCGGGCCTGGCAAGCCTCTGCCTCGGCACGGGCCTTGGCTTCCCCCGTCTGGTTGAATTTGGCATTGGGGTAAAGCACGGGCTTGGCCGATGGGCTTCTGGTGCCAGTGGCGCAGCCGCTCACAGCGAGGGCGGCGATTGTCGTCAGGCAGAGGAGCGAGCTGCGAAAAAGGAGGGGTGTGGTCATGGTCATTCCTGCGGGCGGCGGCCCTGTGTGTCAAACGCCAGTGAGCAGGCGATGGACGACATGGTAGCCCTCTGGTAAGACACGACTCAGGAAAAAACAGATAAAATCGCGCCCAATTGTCAAAACCATCACGCTTGCCTGGCAGGCTGTTCAAGGAAAAAACCATGTCCGCTCACGCTGAAAACCAAGAAGTCGATACCGTTGAAGCCATCGTGCCCGTGGTTCCCGTGGTGATCCCCGTGGTGGGCGGCCTGCTGATTTTCCTGCTGGCCTTCATCGCCGTGTTCATGGCCTGATCGCCCCGGACGCTCGCAGCAAAAGGCCCTTTGAGGGCCTTTTTCATTGGTTCAACTCCCGAGGAGTACAGCGCATGTCCCGC
>JBJOKU010000158.1:0-4411 GCA_046045925.1 Pseudomonadota bacterium | reverse complement strand
TGATCCCTGCACACACTGGTTGCTCAGGCGATGCCGATTCAAGAAGAAGGACTTCTTGAGCATCACCGCGCGCTATGACTACCACAATATTGCCGCTTTCCTTCGTTGGTGCGCCAACGAGGAATCGATGCTTCGCAACATCAATGACTTGGAATCCGAGAAGTCCGACCGAAAGATCATCAGCTACACCGTCAAGTGGAAGAACATCGACTGGACGTTTGACTGTACAGAGAACGATATGCGCGGTCACGGGTCTGGGCCATCATCTCATCCGCACTACCATTTTCAGATGCGCATAGACGGTCGCCAGTTCATTAACTTCAATGAGTTTCACGTTCCTTTGTCCGACCGCGATCTCTTCAATCTGAGCCTTCGTGACGATCCAAACGTTCATCACAGCTTTGGAGCCGCAGGATCAGGGATGCAGGAAGCCCTGTCCGTTGCTCCTGAAATGGTACTGGAGCATACGCAGCCCACGAAGAACGAGGACGAAGCTGCGTATCACTTCTCTACGATGATCGAGGCCGCCGATGAACCCCTGTCTGGCGACGAGATACACGACATCTTTGAGGAAGCAAAGCGGACTAACAAGTCGTTTGCCTTCGTAGCAAAGCAGCGGCTCCAAGGCCGGGCCAAGGTCCAAACGGTCATTTCTCCTGTGGACACCATTCCGGACATCGCAACCCGGACGGAGCACAAGCCGCGGTGAAAGGCAAAACCAACCCCTCTGTCGAGGCGAGGCCCAACGGCTAGCCGCCAGGCTCGGCTCCAAGGCTTGCGCATTATCGTTCCGCTAGGTCTGGCTGCTTGCCGTCGGTCCCGCTTAACCTCGAACGTCGCCCCCCTCACTCCCCAAACAACTCCCCCCACTGCTCCCGCAGCCACTGGTTTGCCGGGTCTTGGTGCAGGCGGGCGTGCCAGAAGAGGTGGATGGTGGCTTCGGGCAGTTTGACGGGGTGGGGCTGAATGGTGAGGCCGAAGGGTTTTTGCAGGCGTTCGGCGAGCTTTTCGGGCAGGGTGCACAGCAGGTTGCTGCTTTGCAAAATCTGCCCCACCGCCACGAAGTGGGGCACGGTGAGGCGCACTTGCCGCTGCACGCCCTGGCGTTGCAGTTCTTCTTCCACCATGCCGTGGCCGGTGCCTGCGGCCACCACCACCACGTGCTCGGCCTCGGTGAAGGCCTTGAGCGTGAGGCGCTTGCCATCCAGCGCGTGGCCCTTGCGCAGGGCGCACACGTAGCGTTGCTTGAACAGCCGCCGTTGGAAGAACCCCGCGCCCAGTTGCGGGATGAGGCCGATGGCGAGGTCCACCCTGCCCGCCTCCATCTCGTCGCGCAGCTCGTCCGCACCCAGGCGCACGGTGCGCAGGCGCAGGCCAGGCGCGTGGCGAGCGAGGTGCTCCAGCAGACGTGGCAGAAAATAAATCTCACCGATATCCGTCATGGCCAGGGTGATTTCGCGCTGGCTGCTGCGCGGGTTGAAGCCGGGGCTCTGGCTCAGGGCGCTGTCGATCTGCGCCAGCGCGGCCGACACGGCCTGCCCCAGTTGCTCGGCGTAGGGCGTGGGCTGCATGCCGCTGCGCGTGCGGATGAACAGCTCATTGCCCAGCAGCTTGCGCAGCCGCGCCAGCGCGTTGCTCACCGCCGGTTGGCTCATGCCGAGCGCCTGCGCCACGCGCGAGACATGGCGCTCGCGCAGCAGGTGCGCAAAGACGTTGATATACATCACATTGGATTGATCAATGGCCATCTTATCGCCATCATTCGCACATTCCAAGAGGAGACTTCATGTCTGACAGCAACAAAACGCCTGCCGGTGCCCCGCAGTGGGAAACATCCGGCACACACCGGATTCCGTTCCAGGTGTACACCGACGAAGATGTGCACAAGAAGGAGCTGGAGCGCTTTTTCTACAAGGGCCACTGGTGCTACGTCGGGCTTGAAGCCGAAGTGCCCCACAGCGGCGACTACAAGCGCACTGTGGTGGGCGAGCGCAGCGTCATCATGACGCGCGACGACGCGGGCGCCATCCATGTGTTCGAGAACGTGTGCGCCCACCGTGGCATGCGCTTTTGCCGCGAACGCCACGGCAGCGGCAAGAAAGATTTTGTCTGCCCCTACCACCAGTGGAGCTACAGCCTGCAAGGCGATTTGCAGGGCGTGCCCTTCCGTCGCGGTGTCAAGCAGGACGGAAAAATCAACGGCGGCATGCCGAAAGACTTCAACCCCGCCGACCACCACCTCACCAAGCTCAAGGTGGCCACGCGCGGCGGTGTGGTCTTCGCCTCGTTCGACCACGAGGTGGAGTCGCTCGAAGACTATCTCGGCCCGACCATCCTCCAGTATTTCGACCGCCTTTTCAATGGCCGCAAGCTCAAGATTCTGGGTTACAACCGCCAGCGCATTCCCGGCAACTGGAAGCTGATGCAGGAGAACATCAAGGACCCGTATCACCCCGGCCTGCTGCACACCTGGTTTGTCACCTTCGGGCTCTGGCGCGCCGACAACAAGAGCCAGTTGCTGATGGACGATCAGTTCCGCCACGCGGCCATGGTGTCCACACGCGGCTCGGCGGGCAAAGCCGAGCAGGTGACCCAAGTCTCCAGCTTCAAGGAGAGCATGCAGTTGAACGACATGCGCCTGCTCGACATCGTGCCCGAGCCCTGGTGGAACGGCCCCACCGTGGTGATGACCACCGTCTTCCCGAGTGTGATCTTCCAGCAGCAGGTCAACAGCGTGTCCACGCGTCACATCCAGCCCGATGGACACGGCGCGTTCAACTTCGTCTGGACGCATTTCGGTTTTGAAGACGACACCCCCGAGATGACCGAGCGCCGCCTGCGCCAGGCCAATCTCTTCGGCCCGGCGGGCTTCGTGAGCGCGGACGATGGCGAGGTGATCGAGTTCTCGCAAGAGGCTTTTGAAAGCAAGCCGTCCCACCGCACCGTGGCCGAACTCGGCGGGCACGACGTGGGCAACACCGACCACATGGTGACGGAGACGCTCATTCGCGGCATGTACGCCTACTGGCGCAAAGTGATGGAGGCCTGAACCATGTCAACGACTCCACTCAGCTTTGAAGACTACCTGGCCCTCACCCAGCTCTACGCCGATTACGCCAGTGCCGTGGACTCGGGCAACTGGCAACTCTGGCCCGAGTTTTTCACCGAGCAGTGCAGCTACAAGGTGCAGCCCCGCGAGAACTTTGATCGCGGTTTCCCGCTGTGCACCCTCTCGCTCGACAGCAAGGGCATGATCCAGGATCGCGTGTACGGCATCGAGCAGACGCTCTTTCACGACCCGTACTACCAGCGCCACGTCATCGGCGCGCCCGTCATCCGCAAGGTGGACGGTGTGCGCATCGAGTGCGAGGCCAACTACGCCGTCTTCCGCACCAAGCTCTCCGCCGAGTCCACCGTCTACAACGTGGGCCGCTACCTCGACACCGTGGTGCGCACGCCGCAGGGCTTCAAGTTCGCGGCCAAGCTATGCGTGTACGACAGCGAGATGATCCCCAACTCGCTGATCTACCCGATTTGACAGCGGGCATGAAAAAACCGTTCGCGCTGAACCGTGAGCCTGTCGAACGGTCGAAGCGCAACACACCAAGAGACCCAACATGAGCAACAACAACTGGATCGAAGTTCTCCCCGTCGAAGACATCCCCGACAACGACGTCTTCCCCTACCAAGTGGCCGGCAAAGACATCGCCATCTACGGCGTGGACGGCCAGGTCTATGCCTCCGACAACCTGTGCACCCACGGCCACGCCCGTCTGTCCGACGGCTTCATGGAAGGCTGCGAAATTGAATGTCCCCTGCACCAGGGCAAGTTCGACGTGCGCAACGGCCAGCCCACATGTGCCCCCGTGACCGAGGCCGTCAAGGTGTATCCGGTGAAGATTGAGGCGGGGAAGGTTTGGCTGGATCTGGCTTGATCTGGCTTGTAAGTAGTTACCCCAATTCTGCAAAATACTTCTTGACATGCACTTTAGTGCATCTTACATTGCATGCAACATAGTGCATATTGCTGGAGTTCTGCATGTCTGAATTGCTTCCCAACTACCTTGAAGGCCGCTGGCAAACGGGCTCTGGCAAGGGCGTGGCCCTGATGGACCCGGTGCTGGGCGAGGAGCTGGTGCGGGTCGATGCCACGGGGCATGACCTGGGCGCTGCTTTCCGCTTTGCCCGCGAGACGGGCGGCGCGGCCTTGCGGGCCATGACTTACCCGCAGCGGGCGGCCATGTTGTCAAACATCGTCAAGCTGCTTGGCGCCAACAAAGAGGCGTATTACGAGATTTCCACCCGCAACAGCGGCACCGTCAAGAACGACACCATGGTGGACGTGGACGGCGGCATTTTCACGCTGGGTTACTACGCCCGGCTGGGCAGCAAGCTGCCCGAGGCGCACTTT
>JBJOKU010000157.1:0-4418 GCA_046045925.1 Pseudomonadota bacterium | reverse complement strand
ACGAAGTCGCCCACTTGGACTTCGATTTCGCCCTGATCGTTCTTGAATTCGTCGATGGGCACATAGGCCTCAGACTTCAGACCTGCGTTGACGACCACGAAGTTGTAGTCGATGCGCACAACTTCAGCGGTGATGACTTCACCGGTGCGCATTTCTGTGCGTTGCAGGGATTCTTCAAAAAGGGCGGCAAAAGATTCAGACATTTGGGAGGGGTTGAGGCTGTGGCCTCGGGGTTAAGTTAATGAACTTTGCAACCATGTGGCTGCGCCACGAAGGGAGTTGCAAAGGCCAGTACCCGACAGGGCTCAATGACGGCGCATCAGACCTTGAAGGGCGCGCGCTGTGCCCACCAACCCAGCACCTGCTGCACCGATTCTTCGATGCCCAGTTGCGAGTTGTCGAGCAACAACGCGTCTTGCGCTGCCTTGAGGGGTGCGGTGCTGCGGGAGGAGTCCCGTGCATCGCGTGCCTCCAAGTCGGCGCGAAGAGTGTCGATATTAGCAGAAATTCCCTTTGAAATCAATTGCTTATAGCGGCGCTCGGCCCGCATGGCGGCGCTGGCCGTGAGAAACACCTTGAGCGGTGCTTTGGGAAAGATCACCGTGCCCATGTCGCGGCCATCGGCCACGAGGCCCGGCAACTTCTGGAAGCTGAGCTGCAACTGCGTCAAGGCCTGCCTCACTGCGGGAAAAGCCGACACCTGCGAAGCCGCCATGCCTGCGGCTTCGGTGCGAATGTCTTCGCTCACGTCGTCGCTGCCCAGCAGCACTCTGTCATCAACAAAGCTCACAGGCATTTGCACGGCCAGCGCTGCGAGCGCCATTTCGTCGTCAAGCGCCACGCCAGCGCGTTTGGCTGCCACGCCCACGAGGCGGTACAGCGCTCCAGAATCAAGGTAATGCCAGCCCAGCCGCTTGGCCAGAACGCTGGCGAGTGTGCCCTTGCCCGAGGCAGTGGGGCCATCGATGCAGATCACGGGCACATGCGACGCATCTGTGCGGGTGATGCCGAACAGGGCCTCGAAATAGTCGGGAAAGGTTTTGCCCACGCACTTGGGGTCTTCAATGCGCACTGGCAGGGCATCGGGGTTGAACGCGGCCAGCGAGAAGCACATGGCCACGCGATGGTCGTCATAGGTGTGGATGGAGGCCGCTTTCCATTGGCCTTTGCACAGGGGATCGATGCGGATGAAGTCATCGCCCTCCTCCACCCTTGCGCCCAGTTTGCGCAGCTCGGTGGCCATGGCGGCAATGCGATCCGTCTCTTTCACTCGCCAAGACGCGATGTTGCGCAAGGTGGTAGGCCGGTCGGCATAGAGCGCCATCACGGCCAGGGTCATGGCTGCGTCGGGAATGTGGTTGCAGTCAAGATCAATGCCCTTGAGAGGCCATACGCCTTGCGACACCTCCAGCCAATTGGGCCCTTGCACGACGTTCGCGCCCATGGCCTCGGCCGCCTCGACAAAACGGATGTCGCCCTGGATCGATTGGTTGCCAACGCCTTCAATGCGCACACATTGGCCGGGTTTGGCCGCAATCGCACCGAGCGCCACAAAGTAGCTGGCCGATGACGCATCAGCCTCGACCCAGATTTCGCCTGGCGTGGCATAGCGCGAACCTGCGGCGATGATGAAACGCTCCCAGCCCTCGCGGCGCACCTGCACGCCAAACTTGGCCATCATTTGAAGCGTGATTTCGATGTAGGGCTTGGAAATCAGCTCACCCACCACCTCGATGGTGATGTCTCGTGTTGCAACCAAAGGCATGGCCATCAGCATGGCTGTGAGAAACTGGCTGGACACATCTCCGCGCACGCGAATGGGGGCATCGAGCTGGAGCGCAGGCTTGCCAATTTTGAGCGGTGGGTAGCCGGGATTTTGCAGGTACTGCACCTCGCAACCCAGCGCTTGCAGAGCATCGACCAAGTCGCCAATCGGGCGCTCGTGCATGCGGGCCACGCCCGAGAGTTCAAAGTCGCCACCCAGAACGGCCAATGCCGCCGTGAGCGGGCGCATGGCCGTACCGGCATTGCCTAAAAAGAGTTTGGCTTGCGGCACCGGCAACTTGCCACCCAACCCGTTGATGACCGCTGTGGTGCCGTCGCGCTGCACGCCGCAACCCAGACGCGAGAGCGATTCGAGCATGACCCGCGTGTCGTCGGAGTCGAGCAGGTCATGAATGGTGGTGCTACCCGCCGACATGGCCGAGAGCAGCAGCACACGGTTGGAAATGCTCTTGGAGCCAGGAAGTGCCACTGTACCCGCCGCCGATTGCAGGGCGGGAACGTCGAGATGGTCAATCGCAAACATCAGTTCTTCTTGTCGTTCATGCGCCAGTGGGCGCGCGCCTTGCTGGCCTTGGTGACCAGCTCAAGCAGGGCATCGTGTTCGCCTTGCTGGATCAGCACTTCCATGGCCTGCAACGAGCGGCGGAAGGCCTTGCTCTGGGCAATCAACTCTTCCTTGTTGGCCAGCATGATGTCGGTCCACATCTTGGGCTCGGATGCCGCAATGCGCGTGAAATCGCGAAACCCCGAGCCGGCCAGCGAGAGATATTCCTTGCTGTCGTCCTGCGCCAGAATGGAATTCATCAGCGCAAAACCCAGCATGTGCGGCAGGTGGCTCACCACAGCGTAAGCCGCGTCGTGCGCAGCGGGCGACATGGTGTGCACGTCGCAACCCAGCGCCGTCCACAAGTCGGTGGCGCGTTTGAGTTGTGCGGTCTGCGTGCGCTCGGTTGGCGTGAGGATGATCTTCTTGTCCTTGTAGAGGTTGGCATCGGCGTGCTCTACCCCGGACAGTTCTTTGCCAGCGATCGGATGGCAGGGCACAAACAGGCCCATCTTGTCCTTCAGCACCGTGCGTGCTGCTTTCACCACATCTTGCTTGGTCGAGCCCACATCCATGACAAGTGCCTTGGGGCTGACGATGTGGATGATGGTCTTGAAAATGGCTTCAGTGGCCGCCACGGGCACCGAGATGAGCACCAGGTCTGCGCCCGAAACAGCCATCAGCGCAGACGGCGCTTCGGCATCTATCACGCCCATCTTGAGCGCCTTGCTGGTCGTGGTGGGTGATTTGCTGTAGCCAATCACGCGCTTGACCAAGCCCGCCCTCTTCAAGGCCAGCGCGAAGGACCCCCCCATGAGGCCACAGCCAACCAGTCCCAATTGCTCAAACATGTCAGTCGCCCACCGGATAGGTGCCCAGCACCTTGTAATAAGCGCAAATCTGCTTCAACTCGCCCAGCGCCTTGGCCACATGGGGCTGGTCGGGGTGGCCATCGAGATCAATGTAGAAGTAGTACTCCCACTGGCCGCTGCGGGCCGGGCGGGATTCGAAACGCGTCATCGACACGCCGTTTTGCTTGAGTGGCACAAGCAGGTCATGCACTGCACCGGGCCGGTTGGGCACACTCACCACCAGGCTGGTGCAGTCCTTGCCCGAAGGGGCAGGTGCATGGCACACATGCGGCAGGCAGACCACGGCAAAACGCGTGCGGTTGTGTGCATCGTCCTGGATGGCGTGCGCCACCACATGCAGGCCGAATTCAGAACCAGCACGCTCACTGGCTATGCCCGCCCATTTGGAGTTGGTGGCAGCCAGTCGCGCCCCCTCCGCGTTGCTGGGCGCAGCATGGCGCTCGGCCTTGGGCAAGTGGGTGTTCAACCAACCTTGGCACTGGGCAAGCGCCTGCGGATGCGCATAGACCGCCTCAATGCCATCGAGCGAGTTGTCTTTGCGCAGCAGATGGTGGCGCACCAGCAGCGAGGTTTCAGCCACGATGTGAAGGGGCGAGCCCAGCAGCAAATCGAGTGAGCGCGACACCACGCCCTCGGTGGAGTTCTCCACCGGCACTACACCAAAATCGGCGCTACCCGCAGCAGCACTGCGGAACACCTCGTCAATGCTGGAGCACACCACATGCTCGATGGACGAACCAAAGAACTGCAACGCCGCCTGTTCGCTGAACGTGCCCTTGGGACCCAGATAGGCCACGCGCTGCGGCGCTTCGAGGCTGCGGCATGCGGCCATGATCTCGCGCCAGATGTGGGCGATGCTCTCGTTCTTCAGCGGCCCGCCGTTGCGCTTCTGCAAACCATTGATGACTTGCGCCTCGCGCTCGGGACGGAACACGGGCGAGCCTTCGACCTTCTTGATCTCGCCCACTTCATTGGCGTAACCCGCGCGCTGGTTGAGCAGCTCGATGAGCTGGGCATCCACGCCGTCAATCAAAACGCGCAGTTCAGGCAGTGTCTTGCTCATGCCTGTGTCCTCTCGAAGTCGCGCATGTAGTCCACCAGCGCCTGCACACCCTCAATGGGCATGGCGTTGTAGATGCTCGCACGCATGCCGCCCACCGACTTGTGACCCTTGATCTGCAACAGGCCTCGTGCCTTGGCACCATCGATGAAGGCCA
>JBJOKU010000156.1:0-4433 GCA_046045925.1 Pseudomonadota bacterium | reverse complement strand
TGGCTTCGGCGTGGCCGGTCATTTCGTCGAGCGCGGCGTTGCTTTTCTCGGGGTGAACGATCTGCACCATCTCGACCTTGTCGAACTGGTGTTGGCGGATCATGCCGCGGGTGTCGCGGCCATAGCTGCCTGCTTCGGAGCGGAAGCAGGGGGTGTGCGCGGTGAGCTTGATCGGCAAGCTGGACTCGGCCACGATTTCATCGCGCACAAAGTTGGTCAGCGTGACTTCGCTGGTAGGGATGAGGTAGAGGGCAGCTTGCTCTTCGCTGGCTTCTTGTCCGCCCTTTTTGGCGGCGAAAAGATCGCCTTCAAACTTGGGCAACTGGCCCGTGCCCTTGAGCGTGTCGGCGTTGACGATGTAGGGCGTGTAGCACTCGGTGTAGCCGTGCTCGCTGGTTTGCGTATCAAGCATGAACTGCGCGAGCGCACGGTGCAGGCGGGCGATCTGGCCCTTCATCACGGTGAAGCGCGCACCCGAGAGCTTGGCGCCAGTGTCGAAGTCGAGGCCCAACTTCTCGCCCAAGTCCACGTGGTCTTTCACGGCGAAATCGAAAGTCTTGGGCGTGCCCCATGTACGCAGTTGCACGTTGCCGTGTTCGTCGCTGCCCACCGGCACTTCGTCTTGCGGCAGGTTGGGCACGGCCAACAGCATCTCGTGCAACTGGGCCTGGATGGCTTCGGTGCGGGCGGCGCTGGCTTCGAGCTCGGCCTTGGCGTTGCTCACTTGAGCCATTACAGCCTCGGCTTGCGCCGCTGCGGCAGCATCGCCCTTGGCGGCCGCGCCCTTCAACTGTCCAATCTGCTTGGACAGCGTGTTGCGCTGGGCTTGCAGTTCTTCGGTGCGGGTCTGGATGGTTTTGCGCTCGGCTTCGAGAGCGGTGAACTTCTCCACGTCGATGAAGGCTTGGGGGTTCTTGCGCTTTTGCAGGCGGGCGATGACCTGGGGCAGGTCTTTGCGGAGCAGGGTGATGTCTAGCATGGGGAGATTGTAGTTTTCAGTCGAGCTTGAGCCCTTTGGGAAGCGGAAACTTGATGGTCTCTTGTACGCCGTCCATTTTGCGCACGCTGATCGCGCCGAGATGGCGCAGTTGGGTGATGACCTCATCGACCAGCACTTGCGGGGCGGATGCGCCTGCCGTGAGGCCCACGCGTGATTTGCCGCTGAACCATTCGGCCTTGAGCTCGTCCGCGTTGTCCACCATGTAGGCATCCACGCCCAGGCGGCGGGCCAGTTCGGCCAGGCGGTTGCTGTTGGAGCTGGTGGGGCTGCCCACCACGATGACGATGTCCACATTGCGGGCCAGCACCTTCACCGCGTCTTGCCGGTTTTGCGTGGCGTAGCAGATGTCCTGCTGCTTGGGCTTTTGAATCTGGGGAAAGCGTGCCACCACGGCAGCGGTGATGTCGGCGGCATCGTCCACGCTCAGCGTGGTCTGCGTGACCACGGCGAGTTTTTCTGTTTGGCGGGGCGATACGCGGGCCACGTCGGCCACGTCTTCCACGAGGTGGATGCCCTCGGAGAGTTGGCCCATGGTGCCTTCCACCTCGGGGTGGCCCTTGTGACCGATCATGATGAACTCAAAGCCCTCTTTGGCGAGCTTGGCCACCTCCACATGCACCTTGGTTACCAGTGGGCAGGTGGCATCAAACACGCGAAAGCCACGGGCCTCGGCCTCGTGCTCCACGGCCTTGGGCACGCCATGCGCCGAGAAGACGAGCGTGGCCCCGGCGGGCACATCTGCGAGGTCTTCAATGAAGATCGCGCCCTTGGCCTTGAGATCGTTCACCACAAATGTGTTGTGCACGATCTCGTGGCGCACATAAATGGGCGCACCGAATTTGGCCAGCGCCCGCTCAACGATGTCGATGGCGCGATCCACACCCGCGCAAAAGCCACGCGGTTCAGCCAGCAGGATTTCTTGGGGTTGGGCCGACATCAGAGCACGCCAATGACTTGCACTTCAAACTTCACGGCTTGTCCGGCCAGCGGGTGGTTGAAGTCGAACAGCACGCGGGAGTCGTCTACCTGGCGCACCACGCCGGCGTAGCTGGCCAGGCCGTCGGGCGTGGGGAACTGCACCACATCGCCCTCGCTGTACACCTCGTGCGGGTCGCCCAGCTCGGCGAGCAGCTTTTTGGCGACCCACTGCACCATCTCGGCGTTGTGCGGGCCGAAGGCTTCGTCCTTGGGGATGTCGAACTCGGCGCGCGCACCTTGCTCCAGCCCCAGCAGGCGCTGCTCAACGGCGGGGGTGAGTTCGCCAGAGCCCAGCGTGAGCGTGGCGGGCTTGTCGTTGAAGGTGTTGATGATGTCTGCACCATCAGGTCCGCAAAGGCGGTAGTGCAAAGTGAGGAAGGAGCCAGATTCGATTTTGGGCATGATGGGGCTTTGTAGCGATAGGCCATATTGTAAAAAACGAGGAGAGGCCCCATGAAAGAACTTCCACCTGAATGCCGCCCCCGCGAAAAACTGCTCGCTCGCGGTGCGGCTGCCTTGTCCGATGCCGAACTGCTGGCCTTGCTGCTGCGCACTGGCGTGAAGGGCAAGCCCGTGCTGATGCTGGCGCAGGAAATGCTCGATGCCAGCGGCGGGCTGCACGGCCTGCTGCATGCGCCCGAGGCGCATTTGAGGCGCATCAAGGGCCTCGGGCCTGCCAAGCGCAGCGAACTGCTGGCTGTGCTGGAGCTGTCGCGGCGCGTGCTGGCCCAGCGCATGAGCGAGCGCAACGTGCTGGAGTCGCCGCAGGCGGTGATGGACTTCTTGCGGCTGCAACTGGGCCACAAGACGCACGAGGTGTTTGCCGTGCTGTTTCTCGATGCGCAGCACCAGCTCATCGCGTTTGAAGAGCTGTTTCGCGGCACGCTCTCGCAAACCAGCGTGTACCCGCGCGAGGTGGTGCAGCGCGCCTTGCATCACCACTGCGCAAGCGTGGTGCTGGCCCACAACCACCCCAGCGGCGTGGCCGAGCCATCGCGGGCCGACGAAATGCTCACGCAAACCCTCAAGTCGGCACTGGCGCTGGTGGACGTGCGCGTGCTCGACCATGTGGTGGTGGGTGCAGGGGGCTGCATCTCGATGGCGCAACGCGGCCTGTGCTGAGGGACAATCCTGCTCCATGCGCCGCCCAACTGCTCCCGCCAAAACCGCCAGCCTGACTTCCCTGTCTGACCTCAAGCAGGTCAAGGCCCAATTGGCCGAGCAGGCCCGTCTGGCCGAAGAGGCGCGCAAACTCGCTGCCGAGAAGCAACGCCAGCAAGATCAGGAGCAAAACCTGTTCCGCCGCGCCATCGGCAACGTGCAAGCCATGCCAAGCACAGGCAGGCGCGAGCCCGACCGCCTGGGCGCAGAACCGGTGGCGCGGCAAAAGCAGCGCGACGAGCTGGCCGCACTGCGCGAATCCATGAGTGACGAGTTCGATGTGACCACCCTGCTCGACGTGGACGACCAGATGAGTTTTCGCCGCCCCGGCATTGGCACCGACGTGACGGCCAAGCTGCGCCGGGGCCACTGGAGCATGCAAGCCGAAATTGACCTGCACGGCCTGCGCAGCGACGAAGCCCGCGAGGCTCTGGGCGAGTTTTTGCGCAATGCCAAGGTGCGCGGCATCCGCTGTGTGCGGGTGGTGCACGGCAAGGGGCTGGGTTCACCCGGCAAGACACCCGTGCTCAAGGCCAAGGTGCAACGCTGGCTGGTGCAAAAGCAGGAAGTGCTGGCCTTTGTGCAAGCCAAGGCCGCTGACGGCGGCGCTGGTGCCTTGCTGGTGTTGTTGACTCCGGGCGCGTGAGCCGCTGGCTGTCGCCCTTCTCTCAGGGCTGGATGCGGCCTTTCATGGCGGGCAGTGCGGTCAACTTGGCCAGAGCACCATCGGCATCATTGCGCGTGGCCAATTGGCGAATCACCACGGCAGCCTTGCCTGCAACCGGGCTGGCCGGGTAGCCCTGCTGTACCAAGTCGGCGGCCAGTTGGCGTGCGTTGGCGGCGGTGTCAGTGTTGAGCGTGACCGACCAGGCCCCACTCTCCACCATCACGCCCGTGCCTGGCTTGAGCTCGGTGGATGACAAAAACGTGTTGAGTTGTTGCGGCGTGGCGTTGCCCACGGGCTGCACGGGTTTGTCGAAAAAGCGCGCCCAGAAGGCGGTGGGTTTATCGAGCACCAAGTCGCCCTGATCGCGCGTGGCCAAGTCCACCTTGCCCTCAAACAGGCAAGCGGCATCGTGGGCTTCGTCGGTCATGCACCAGAAATCGGTGCCACGTATGCCCACCGTGGCGGTGCGCAGGGCCAAGTCGATGCGGCGGTTGCCCAGCACTTTTGAAATGGCCGAAGTGGCATAGCGGAACATGCCGCCGTAGAGCTTGAGCTGCGACTGGATTTGCACCTGCCCGGCCTCAATGCCGGTTTGCAACCGCTGGATGCCCAGCCGTGACGACTCGG
>JBJOKU010000155.1:0-4436 GCA_046045925.1 Pseudomonadota bacterium | reverse complement strand
CGCGTGCTCACCAATGTGAAAACCCGGGGCGTGTTTGGCGAGGTGCAACTGCAAGCGCTGCTCGACCAGGTGCTCACCGTGGAGCAGTACGACAAGAACGTCGAGACCAAGCCCGGCAGCCGCCAGCGCGTGGAGTTCGCGATCAAGTTTCCGGGCCGCGTGAGTGGCCGGGGCGACGAGTCCAGCGTGTGGCTGCCGCTCGATGCCAAGTTCCCCCGTGAAGACTACGAGCGCCTGCTCGACGCGCAAGAGCGTGCCGACGTGGCCGCCGCCGAAGTGGCGGGCAAGGCGCTCGAAACCCGCATCAAGGGCGAGGCCAAGACCATCGCCGAGAGCTATCTCGCGCCGCCGCACACCACCGACTTCGCCATCCTCTTTTTGCCCACCGAGGGGCTGTATGCCGAAGTGCTGCGCCGCCCCGGTTTGATGGACACACTACAGCGCGACTACAAGGTCACGCTTGCCGGCCCCACCACGCTGCTGGCCATGCTCAACAGCCTGCAAATGGGCTTTCGCACCCTCGCGCTCGAAGCGCAGGCCAGCCAGGTGTGGGACGTGCTGGGCGCGGTCAAGACAGAGTTCGAGAAGTTCGGCCTGTGGGTGGCCGAGATCAAGAAGCAGGTCGAGAAAACCAGCCAGACCCTCGACAAGGCCGACACCCGCACCCGCATGATGTACCGCGCATTGAAAGGCGTGGAGGCGCTGCCTGAAACGCAGGCGCAAGCCTTGCTCGGTATAAACGGCGAACCCCCAGACAACGAATGACCAAAGGAACCTGCAAATGACACGCCCCTTCAAAGTACTCGGCATCCAGCAAATCGCCATCGGCGGCCCCAGCAAGGAGCGCCTGCAAAAACTCTGGGTGGACATGCTCGGCCTGGAGATCACCGGCACCTTCCGCAGCGAACGCGAAAACGTGGACGAAGACATCTGCGCCATCGGCACCGGCCCCTTCAAGGTGGAGGTTGACCTGATGCAACCGCTCGACCCTGAGAAGAAACCCGCCGTCCACACCACCCCGCTCAACCACGTCGGCCTGTGGATCGACGACCTGCCCAAGGCCGTGGAATGGCTCAGCGCCAACGGCGTGCGCTTCGCCCCCGGCGGCATCCGCAAAGGCGCAGCAGGCTTTGACATCACCTTCCTGCACCCGAAAGGCAACGACGAATTCCCGATTGCGGGTGAAGGCGTGTTGATTGAACTGGTGCAGGCTCCGCCTGAAGTCGTGAAGGCGTTTGAGGCGTTGGCGCGGGGGTGAGTGGCCGGTCGAACGGGATCGCTCCAGCAACTTTATCGCCGCCAGAGCCGGTGTTTGCCAACCTGCGGCACAATAAACGGCTGACACGGTTGAACCACTGTGGCCGCATCAAGGTGAACACGCAATGGAACCCGTACTGCATGGTTCACAATATCGATAAGCTGTCGAAAACGGCAATGGGGGTGAGATGAAAAGACAAGAAAACAAAACAAGGGCTGCGAGGCTTTCGTGATGACCATCAGGGTCAATCAGGCCGCACTCGTCAGAATCAATCGTGCCGTTTGCCAATCGTGTGCGTCAAAGGATGCGCTGCGATCTGGCAAGTGGGTTATTTGACAGTTTCGTTAGAGCCCAAGACACCATGACTCTCGACTTCACCGCACTGGATCCCGCTCTCCAAGAGGCATCTTCTAAGCTCACGGAGTCGCGAAAGTACGTTCAGGCAGAACTACCGGAGCTTCTGTTTCATTACACAAGTTCGGGCGGCATGCGAGGTATTCTCGAATCTTCTCGGCTGTGGGCAACAAACTACAGGTTCCTGAATGATGCTTCAGAGGTTGGTTACGGAATGGCTTTGTTTGAGTCGCTAGTTCAAGAAAAGCTTGCAAGTTCGTCAACGGATGTAATTTCCGAGTTCTTGGGTAGAACCCTGCATACAGCGAACGCGTTCGATGGAATGTTCGACTGCTACATAGCCTGCTTCTGTGAGCAAGATGATCTATTGAATCAATGGCGTGTCTATGCTGGCACAGGGGGCGGCTATGCGCTTGGATTCAGAGCCAAAGAGATAGGTCAACGATGGGGTGAGCTACTTCCGACCCAAGATTTCCTTCTTCGAAAGGTCGTCTATGACGAGGGCCTTCAAAGGCGGCTCATCTCTGAGGTCTTGGAGTGCGCAACTCTCGCACTTAGCAAGGCAACGCAAGGCATCTCTGTAGCTGATGCAAATAACCTGATCGCAAGGTGCTGCCAGTTCGTTCGAAGCGAGGTCGCAGATTATCTTTTCTGTTTCAAACATCCAGCGTTCGCTGTCGAGCAAGAGTGGCGTTTATGCCACATCGTTTCACCGGGCGAGGAGGGTCATGTTCAATTCAGAGATGGTCCTTACGGCCTCACTCCCTATGTTTGCCTGGACCCGAGTCCGATGGCCGGCGTAAATCACAATAGGCTACCTCTCACCCGAATTACCCATGGCCCTGTCCCCGACCCTACCAACGTCCGTTTCGCACTTAACAAATTACTTCGAGCAAAGGGATACGCTTTTGTTGAAATTGCAGGTTCTGTTTTGCCCGTGCGAGTTGGGCTCTAACCTTTCATATATGGACTCCCCCACAAGCACAAGAGGCTGATTGATGTGTTGGCTGTTGGGCAAGCGCCTGCAGTCGTATATCCGGCATCTGATGTTGACTCTCTGGTGGTCCGTGCCGACATGGAATCTGCGTCTCTGATGCGCCAATCGTTACAAGCGGCAGGCGAGCTGCCGGAAGAGTTATCGGCTTCTTTCTTTTGTTTGACAAGGCGTACGAAATTACGTACCATTTGACTCAACTGTGAGGAACTTGAACATGCATGCACTGACTGCCAGCGAAGCTCGCGCCAACCTTTACCGGATCATTGATGATGCGGCAGAGTCTCATGAGCCGGTCTTGATTTCCGGAAAGCGCAGCAGTGCCGTCTTGCTTTCGGCTGAAGACTGGAGTGCCATACAAGAAACTTTGTATCTGCTTGCGGTGCCAGGCATGCGCGAATCCATCAAGGCTGGTATGTCGGAGCCATTGGCAAAGAGTGCAAAGGTACTGAAGTGGTGAGTTGGGAGGTTGTCTTTGCCAAGCAGGCGTTGAAAGATGCAAAAAAGCTTGCTGCCAGCGGGCTGAAATCAAAAGCGCAAGAACTGCTGGAGGTTCTGGCCTCCGATCCACTGCAAAATCCGCCGCCCTATGAGAAGTTGGTTGGAGACCTTGCTGGCGCATATTCGCGCCGCATCAACATTCAGCACCGCATGGTTTATGAGGTTTTCCCAAACGAACGCGTTGTTCGTGTCTTGCGCATGTGGACACACTATGAGTGAATGGGTTACCACGCCAGCCTGCGCGGACACGCAGCAGTAGGATGTCGCTGGACGGTACTGGCCGCACATCAGGCCGCAGCTTGATTTTGGGTATGACATTTCTGGGCAGAGCGATGAGCTGGTGGAGATCCGGCCTCAGTGGCGAGAGCCTTCGATCATTCGTCGCCGGGCGTTTGCCAAGGCCACGTTTGTTCGCACGCAGAAGCTGTGGCATGTGTACTGGATGCGTGCCAGCGGCAAGTGGAACGGCTACGAACCTGCTGCCGTGGTGCGAACGGTGGATGAGTTTCTGGCGGTGGTCAAGGCAGACCAATACGGGTGCTTTTTCGGGTGATTAGTTGAACCCGTCTTCTTTTTGATGCCTGATGCGGGCAATGGTGATGTCGCCGTTGGGCAGGTGGCGAAACCGGGCGAGGTAGCCGCTGTTGCCAAAATCAATGATGGCTTCGCGCTGGTACATCTGGCCTTCTACAGGGCGGAAGCGTTCAGGCATGTGAGCGATTTTTTGCAACGCGTCCCGGATGGTTGAGACGGCTCGCCTGGCCACTGTGGGGTCTTGTGTCGCCAAAAAATCGTGCAGGCGTTTGAGGTCTGAAACTGCCTCTGCTGAGTACTTTATGGATGGCATGCGGGCGGTGGCAATTCTTTGTCTGTACCCCAAGTTTCCATCCATGCCATGACTTCATCATGTGTGGCGTGCAAACCCGTTTCATCGAAGTGTTTGAGCGCTGCTTCGCAGCTTTGATGCCAGGCATGCTCACGTTCTTTTTGTTCGATGAGGAGCAAAATGGCCTCGGTCGCCAGCGCATGCGCCGAACGCTTCTGCCGAACGGCAATGGCCTTGAGCTTTTCCCTCGCATTCACATCTAGGCGAATGGACATGGGGGCGGTGGTTGCAGTCATATTCTGTGACTCTTATTTCTTCAAGGTGTAGTACAAAGTATATATCTTCACTACTGATTCGGCCAGATACCTCAATAGCTTGATACAGACTAGGCAGTTCTTCTTGGATATTGCGCCATTTTAAGTGGCATAATACAATTCGCGACAAATAAAGTGTCGCATATGCCCAAAATCCTCACTTCTGAAGAGTTCGATCAACTCGAAAAC
>JBJOKU010000154.1:0-4442 GCA_046045925.1 Pseudomonadota bacterium | reverse complement strand
TGACCGCATCCACCGACTGCTTGCAGACGCTGTGGAAGTGCACGCAGTCTTCTTCAAAACCGTAATACGGCGTGAGGTCCATGCCGCCACCAAACCAGCGCACAGGCTCGCCGTGTGCTGGCCGCGCCTCGATCATGCGCACGTTCATGTGCACCGTGGGCACATACGGGTTGCGCGGGTGGAACACCAGCGAAACGCCCATGGCTTCAAACGGCGCACCCTGCAACTCAGGGCGGTGCTGCGTGGCCGATGGTGGCAGCTTGGGGCCGCTCACATGCGAGAAACCCACCCCGGCGCGCTCGAACACCTCGCCACCTTCCATGATGCGGGTGATGCCATCGCCTTGCAGGGTTTCGCCCGCAGGCTTGACCCACGCATCGCTCAGGAAAGCGGCCTTGCTGTCGATGGCGGTGATGGCGGCAGTGATTTGCTCCTGCAAGCCCAGCAGGTACTGTTTGACTTCGGCGCTGTTCATGCTCAGTGCTTGATGGCCCGAAAGCCAATGTCCGTGCGAAATTGCATGCCGTCAAACTTGATGGTGGACAGCGCTTCGTAAGCCCGGGTTTGTGCGGCCTTGACCGTCTCGGCCAGCGCCGTGACGCACAGCACTCGCCCACCCGAGACCATGGTCGCGCCATAGGTCAATTGCGTGCCCGCGTGGAACACCACGGCATCGTCCGCCTCTTTGGGCAGGCCACGGATGACTGCGCCCTTCTTGGGGTTCAGCGGGTAGCCTTCAGCGGCCATCACCACGCCCAGCGCCACGCGACGATCCCATTGCAACTCGGGCTCGCCCATTTGGCCATCGGCGGCGGCGTAGAGCAGGTCAAACAAATCGCTCTTCAAGCGCATCATGATCGGCTGCGTTTCGGGGTCGCCCATGCGGCAGTTGAACTCCAGCGTCTTGATGTTGCCATCGGGCGTAATCATCAGGCCTGCGTAGAGAAAGCCGGTGTAGGGAATGCCGTCTTTTTCCATGCCCTTGATGGTGGGCATGATCACTTCGCGCATGGCCTTGGCGTGGATCGCGGGCGTCACCACGGGCGCGGGCGAGTACGCGCCCATGCCGCCGGTGTTGGGGCCTTGGTCTGCGTCTTGCAGGCGCTTGTGGTCTTGGCTGGTCGCCATGGCCACCACGGTTTTGCCGTCGCACACCACGATGAAGCTGGCTTCTTCGCCAGTGAGAAATTCTTCAATCACCACGCGCGCGCCACCCGCGTTGTGGCTCACGCCCAGCTTGTTGTCGAGCAGCATGAAGTCAATCGCTTCGTGCGCTTCGGTCAGGCTCATGGCCACCACCACGCCCTTGCCCGCCGCCAAGCCGTCGGCCTTGATGACGATGGGGGCACCCTTGGCATCCACATAGGCGTGGGCCAGCGTGGCATCGGTGAAGGTTTCGTAGTCGGCGGTAGGAATAGCGTGGCGCTTCATGAACGCCTTGGAGAAAGCCTTGGAGCTTTCCAGCTGCGCGGCTTCGCGTGTCGGGCCAAAGATGCGCATGCCGTGGGCACGAAACTCATTGACCACGCCGGCGGCCAGCGGTGCCTCGGGGCCGACCACCGTGAGCGCAATTTTTTGCTCTTGCGCCCAAGCCCGCAGCGCAGCGGGTTCGGTGATGGCGACGTTTTCGTAGCGGTTGTCCGCTGCCGTGCCGCCGTTGCCGGGGGCCACATAAATCTTTTGCACCTTGGGCGACTGCGCCAGCTTCCAAGCCAGCGCGTGCTCGCGACCACCACCACCAACGACCAGCACCTTCATTGTTCAATCTCCGCGTTGTGGAAGACTTCTTGCGCGTCGTCCAAGTCCTCGAGCATATCGAGTAGTTTTTGCATTTTTGCGCCCTCTTCGCCAGCAAGGGCGATGGTGTTGTCGGCGCGCCAAGTAACCTCTGCCAATTCGGCCTTGAGGCCTGCCGCCTCCAGCGCCTTTTTCACAGCCTCGAATTCGCCGGGAGCAGTGAGCACCTCAATCGAGCCATCGTCGTGAGTCACCACGTCGTCCGCCCCCGATTCGAGCGCCACTTCCATCAGCTTGTCTTCGCTCACGCCGGGGGCAAAGAGCAACTGGCCGCAGTGCTTGAACTGGAAGGCCACCGAGCCCTCGGTGCCCATGTTGCCGCCGTACTTGCTGAACACATGGCGAACCTCGGCCACCGTGCGCACACGGTTATCGGTCATGCAGTCCACGATGATGGCCGCGCCGCCGATGCCATAGCCCTCGTAGCGAATCTCTTCGTAGCTCACGCCTTCGAGGTTGCCCGTGGCTTTGTCAACATTGCGCTTGATGTTGTCTGCGGGCATGTTGGCCTCTTTGGCCTTGTCGATGGCCAAACGCAGACGCGGGTTCATGTTCGGGTCGCCACCGCCAGTACGGGCGGCCACGATGATTTCACGGGTGATGCGGGTCCAGACGCGGCCACGCTTTTCGTCCTGACGGCCTTTGCGGTGCTGGATATTGGCCCACTTGGAATGTCCTGCCACGGGGGAATCCTTGGTTAGGGTTGAGGCTAAAGGGGAGATTTTACTTTTTCGCCCGACTCCCAGCCCCTGAGACCAGCCGCCGCTCTGGAGTCCACAGATGTCAACAGACTAACCTCACCTCAACAATACAACTATGGACGGTTCTTGAATACAAAGATAGACGATAATTAAACACAAACTTAGACGACCCTCTATCCAGACCAAGCCAGCACCATGACCACCGCCCCCACCCCATCAACCGACTGGATACCCCGCCACCTCGCCCCACGCATCCAGGAGTCGCTACAGGACACGCGCGTGGTGTTGGTCAATGGGCCGCGCCAGTGCGGCAAGACATCGCTGGTTCGCCAACTCGCTGCAGACATGCGCTACCTGACGCTTGACGACCCCGCCCTGGCCGCTATTGCCCAGCAAGACCCGGTGGGCTTGGTGCGCCAGCTAGATCGTGCCGTGATCGACGAAATCCAGCGCGCCCCGCAACTCATGCTGGCACTCAAAATGGCGGTGGACGAAGACCCGCGCCCCGGCCGCTTTCTCATCACAGGTTCTGCCAACGTACTGGCTCTGCCGCAAATTGCCGACAGTTTGGCGGGCCGCATGGAAGTTCATGCGCTACTGCCCTTGTCGCAATCCGAATTGCAGCGTCGCACCAATGACTTCCTGCAACGCGCCCAAGTGCAGGACTGGCCTCTGACGCACCCAAGCTGGATCACGCCCAGCGTTGAAGGGAAAAGCAGCACGGTAGAGCACGCCCTCGCAGGTGGTTACCCCGAAATGCGCCGCCGTGCCACCAGCGCACGAAGACAAGCCTGGGCACGCGACTACATTCGCACCCTGATGGAGCGCGACGTGCGCGACATCGCCCAAATCGAACACCTCCATCAAATGCCGCGCCTGCTGGATGTACTGTCCACCCAATGCGGGCAACTCTTCAATGCAACGCAAGCAGGCGCACAACTTCTGCTCAACAGCCGCACCCTTGAAAAATACCTTGGCATTCTGGAGCGCCTGTTTCTGGTTCAACGCGTGCCTGCGTGGAGTCGACACGAAGCCAACCGTCTCATCAAAACCCCAAAACTCCACTTTCTTGATGCCGGACTTCAGGCCACCCTCACGAGGCTCACACCCGATCTGCTGCTCAGCCAACGCGCCCGCTGGGGAGCCACACTCGAAACTTGGGTCTATGCCGAACTGCGCAAAGCCATTTCGCTCAGCCCCGACATCTGGTATCTCTCCCACTTCCGGGACAAAGACCAGGTAGAAGTGGACTTCGTGCTGGAATCCCCGCTGCGCCAAGTCATTGGTGTGGAAGTCAAAGCCGCCGCCACCGTCCAGCCCAGCGACTTCAAAGGTCTCAAAAGACTCCAGAGCCTCGCGGGCGCAGACTTCATCACGGGCATCGTCCTCTACGACGGCCCACACGCTTTGCCATTTGGCGAGGGCTTGTGGGCCATTCCACTGGCTGCGCTCTGAGTCACACCATCCGTCAGCGAAATGCATGAGTGGACACAAATCCACCGCTCGGCACAGAAATTTTCCTTGTCAATCCGGCACCCAGCGTTACGATGGCCGTTCTTTTACATTCGAACGAATCAGGTGAGTTGATGAAAAGCTTGATCTCTCTATCGTGGCAGTCTGATGCCGTAAGCCGCAAGTCTCAAAGTCCACGTCTCGCTTGAGACAGAGAAGTCTCTTTCATTCACTAGGTGTCTCACTTGCCACGCAAACCCAGAATCGGTACTTGCGTCTACTGCGGTCGCGATGGCACGGTCACGTCCGACCATGTGCCTCCGAAATGTCTGTTCCCTCCCAAACTCGGATCAACCTCATCACAGTACCGGCCTGCGAGTCTTGTCATGCGTCGTTCAAGCTTGATGATGAGTACTTCAGATTCACACTTTCTGTCCGCCCGGATCTTCCTGAAAGTGAGGATTCGGTCTTCTTGCGTGAACATACGAAGCG
>JBJOKU010000153.1:0-4455 GCA_046045925.1 Pseudomonadota bacterium | reverse complement strand
CACATCGGCAAAAGCCAGCTTGATCGCCTCGATCTGCAAGTGATGCGCCGCCGCGCTGTCTGCACCGAGGCTTTTCACATCGAAGTGCTGCAAGATGCCGAGCGCGATGAGCGCGGTGATGCCCTGCCCGTTGGGTGGAATCTCGTGCAGGGTATAGCCCCGGTAGTTCTGCGCAATGGGCGCAACCCACTCGGGCTGGTAGCTGGCGAAGTCAGCCAGCTCATGTGCGCCCCCTTGGGCACGGCTGAAGGCGCACAGGGCCTGCGCAATTTCGCCTTCGTAAAACGATCTGCCTCTGGTTTGTGCAATGGAGCGCAAGGCCCGCGCTGCCGCCGGAAACTGGAACAGTTCCCCCACCCGCGGCGCACGCCCTCTGGGCATGAAGCTTTGCGCATAGCCGGGTTGGACCTGCAACTCGTCCACAACAGCCGCCCACTTGCCGCCCACCACGGGGGGCACGGCATAGCCACGCTCGGCCACCTCAATGGCGGGCTGCATCAACGCCTCAAAAGGAAGCTTGCCAAACCGCTCGGATAGTGCCACCCACGACGAGACGGCTCCTGGCACGGTCACCGAATCCATGCCCCGTTTGGGTGGCGTGGCGGCTTGGCCATACTTGCGCTGGAAATAGTCAACGCTCCACGCCGCAGGGGCACGTCCACTGGCGTTGAGCCCATGCAGTCCCTGGCCATCCCAGACAAGGGCGAATGCGTCGCTGCCCAGCCCGTTGCTCACGGGCTCGACGATGGTCATCACCGCAGCGGCGGCAATCGCGGCATCGACCGCATTGCCACCATGGCGCATCAACTGCAAACCCGCCTGCGCAGCCAGCGGGTGGGACGTCGCCACCATGTTGCGCCCGAACACGGGCGAACGGGTGCTGGCGTAGGGCTTGGCGTAGTCAAACTTCAAGAATCAGTCTTCTTCCTGGAAGGCTTCTTCGCGCTTGGACTTGACGGCTGGCAACAGCACGATCACCAGCAACAGCGCCGAGAGCGCCAGCAGTGTGGCGGACAGCGGACGCGTGACAAACACGCTCCAGTCGCCCCGGCTGAGCAGCAGGGCCCGTCGCAGGTTCTCTTCCATCATGGGGCCGAGCACAAAACCCAGCAGCAGGGGCGCACCCTCGCAACCCAGCTTGAAGAACAGGTAGCCAATGGTGCCGAAGATCGCCACCATCCAGATGTCGAACACATTGTTGTTCAGGGTGAACACGCCAATCGCGCAGAACAGCACGATCGCCGGGAACAGGAAGTGGTAAGGAATCTTCAGCAGTTTGATCCACATGCCGATGAGCGGCAGGTTCAGGATGATGAGCATCAGGTTGCCGATCCACATCGAGGCGATCAGGCCCCAGAACAGCTCGGGGTTGCTGGTCATCACCTGCGGGCCGGGCTGGATGTTGTGGATGGTCATGGCCCCCACCATCAGCGCCATCACGGGGTTGGGCGGAATGCCCAGTGTCAGCAGCGGAATGAAGGAGGTCTGCGCACCGGCGTTGTTGGCCGACTCGGGAGCCGCCACGCCGCGGATGTTGCCCTGACCCAATGGCACCTCACCTGCTTGCAGCTTGATCTTCTTCTCGATGGTGTACGCGGCAAAGGCCGACAGCACCGCGCCACCACCGGGCAGCACGCCAAGCAGGGAGCCCAGCGTGGTGCCACGCAGCATGGCGGGAACCATGCGCTTGAAGTCTTCGCCGGAGGGGTACAAGTGAGTCACCTTGGAGGTGAACACTTCGCGCTCGTGATCGGGGCGGCCCAGGTTGGCAATGATTTCGCCATAGCCAAAGATGCCCATCGCAATCACCACGAAGCCAATGCCATCCGTGAGTTCAGGAATGTCAAAGCTGTAGCGGGCCACGCCAGAGTTCACGTCGGTACCCACCAGACCCAGCAGCAGGCCCAGCACGATCATGCCAATGGCCTTGATCAACGAGCCCGAGCCCAGCACCACGGCACCGATGAGGCCCAGCACCATCAGGGCAAAGTATTCAGCCGGGCCGAACTTGAAGGCCATCTCGGTCAGTGCGGGCGCAAAGGCTGCCAGCACCAGCGTGCCCACGCATCCGGCAAAGAAAGAGCCAATGCCAGCCGCCGCCAGCGCCGGACCGGCCTTGCCATTGCGGGCCATCTTGTAGCCATCGAGCGCAGTGACCACCGAGGACGACTCACCGGGCAGGTTGACCAGAATGGCCGTGGTGGAGCCGCCGTACTGCGCGCCGTAGTAGATGCCGCCCAGCATGATGAGCGCGGCAATGGGTGGCAGCGCATAAGTGGCGGGCAGCAGCATGGCGATGGTGGCCACCGGGCCCAGGCCGGGCAGCACGCCAATCAAGGTGCCGAGTACGCAGCCAATCAGGGCGTACATGAGGTTCTGGAAGGTGAATGCCACACCAAAACCGAGAGCGAGGTTGTTGATCAGTTCCATGATATTTCTCCGGCTCCGGGATCAGTTGACAAGGAAAGCGGGCCAGAGGGGAATCTGGAGCTTGAGCAGCTTCAGGAACACCAGGTAGCACCCCACCGCCAGCACCGTGGCGTTGATGAGGGCGCTGCGCAGTACAAACGCACTGGAGGCCTTGCTGGCAATCAGCACCAGCACATAGATGCCCACGATCAGGCCGAATGAGGGAATCAGCGTCTGCCCCGCCACTTTGAGCCCCGCCAGACAAATGCCGAACGCCACGTTGGCACCGATCACATAGCCAAGCGGCTTCCAGGCCCAGGCACCGATCTGCTCCGACTCCTTGTGCTCGCCCCGCAGGGAGCTCACCATCACGGCAATGCCGATGATGGTCAGCACGATCCCCAGCATCAAGGGAAAGTATCCGGGGCCCATGCGGGCACCATCACCCAGCGAATAGCTCTTTGCTCCGAAGGCAAACCCGGCACCAACGAGGGTGAACATCAACCCTGAAAAAAAATCTTTTTGACTTGCAACCTGCATGACGGTCTCCTGACAAGAATCTGCCGCAGATTGTGCGCCGGGTTTCCCCTGCGGTCGATGTGGGTATCACCTACTCAGGCAGATTGCTCCAGCCATTGATGCAAATCGGCAACTGTGTGCGCCACAAACCGGGGCTTGAGGGCCAGCAGGGGTTCGGGATCATGGGCACCATAAGTCACGGCCACGCTGTCGCACCCGGCATTGAGCGCCATTTGCAGGTCGTGCGTGGTGTCGCCAATCATCAGGCAGCGCTCGGGCTCCACGCCAAACTCGCGCATCAGCTCGTGCAGCATCAACGGGCTGGGCTTGCCAGCGGTTTCGTCGGCGGTGCGGCTGCCGTCAAAGATGCGGGGCATGTCGGGGCGGGCGAGCACGTCGTTCAGGCCCCGGCGGCTTTTGCCCGTGGCCACGGCGAGCCAGTGATTGCGGCCCTTGAGCATTTCGAGCATGGGCACCACACCCTCGAACAACGAGAGGTCATTCTGGTGCGCCAGGTAGTGGTGGCGGTAACGATCACCCAGCAGGGGGTAGGTCTCCCTGGGTACGCTGGGAGCAGCGTGGGCCAGCGCCTGCATCAGGCCCATGCCGATGACGTAGGCGGCATCCTTGTCGGAGGGCACCTCGCCGCCCACATCGGCCACGGCACGCTGGATGCAACGCACGATGATGGCGGTGGAATCGAACAGGGTGCCGTCCCAGTCGAAGGCAATCAGGTCGTAGCGGCGGGGGCGAAAATTGCTCATGCGGGCGATTGTGCACCACAGCATAAAATTGCGGGTTCTATTGAAAGACAGCCCCGCAAAGGAACCCCCGGCCATGGGACGCACGCTTTACGACAAGATCTGGGACGAACACGTCGTCCACACCGAAGAAGATGGCACATCCATCCTCTACATCGACCGCCATCTGGTGCATGAAGTGACCAGCCCGCAAGCCTTTGAAGGCCTGCGCGAAGCCGGTCGCAAGGTCTGGCGCATCTCCTCCATAGTGGCCACCGCTGACCACAACACCCCCACCACCGGCTGGGAGCTGGGCTACGACGGCATCACCGACCCCATCTCCAAAGAGCAGGTCACCACGCTGGACACCAACATCGCCGAATTCGGCGCGGCGGCCTACTTCCCCTTCCTGTCCAAGCGCCAGGGCATCGTCCACGTGATGGGCCCCGAAAACGGCGCCACGCTCCCCGGCATGACCGTGGTCTGCGGCGACAGTCACACCTCCACCCACGGCGCGTTTGGCGCACTGGCCCACGGCATCGGTACCAGCGAAGTCGAGCACGTGATGGCCACGCAAACCCTGCTGGCTAAAAAGGCCAAGAACATGCTCATCCGCGTGGATGGCACGCTGCAAAAAGGCGTGACCGCCAAGGACGTGGTGCTGGCCATCATTGGCAAGATCGGCACGGCGGGCGGCACGGGCTACACCATTGAATTCGCCGGTTCTGCCATCCGCAGCCTGTCGATGGAAGGCCGCATGACGGTCTGCAACATGGCGATCGAGGGC
>JBJOKU010000152.1:0-4458 GCA_046045925.1 Pseudomonadota bacterium | reverse complement strand
AGAAGATCGTGATCCGTATTCTCGACCCGAGCAGCGCCAAGGTTGGCATCGACGCGCTGGGCTACGAGCCCGAAGAAAAAGCGCGTCTGCTCAACGCCATTGAACGCCCCTACGGCATGATCCTGGTCACCGGCCCGACGGGCTCGGGCAAGACCGTTTCGCTGTACACCTGTCTGAACCTGATGAACAAACCGGGGGTCAACATCTGCACGGCAGAAGACCCCTCCGAGATCAACCTGCCCGGCGTCAATCAAGTCAACGTGAATGATAAGGCGGGCCTCACCTTCGCGGCGGCGCTCAAGTCGTTCTTGCGCCAGGATCCAGATGTCATCATGGTCGGTGAGATCCGCGACCTCGAAACGGCCGACATTGCCATCAAGGCCGCCCAGACCGGCCACTTGGTGCTTTCCACCTTGCACACCAATGATGCACCGACCACGCTCACTCGCATGCGCAACATGGGCATTGCGCCCTTCAACATCGCATCCAGCGTGATTCTCATCACGGCGCAACGTCTGGCCCGCAGGCTGTGCATCAATTGCAAGGCTCCGGTAGAAATTCCTGCTGAAAACCTGATTGATGCGGGCTTCAAGGAAATTGACATCGACGGCACCTGGACGACCTACAAACCCGTGGGATGCTCGTCGTGCAACAACGGCTACAAGGGCCGTGTCGGCATCTATCAGGTCATGCCCATCACTGAAGACATGCAGCGGCTGATTCTTTCCGATTCCAGTGCGCTCGACATTGCCCGGCAGGCCGAACATGAAGGGGTCAGATCACTGCGTCAATCGGGCCTGCACAAGGTTCGCATGGGCGTGACCTCTCTGGAAGAGGTGCTGAGCTGCACCAACGAGTAAACTTCAACGCATCCAGCTGACCGCATCAATCCATGGCCACCTCCAAGACGCCCGCCCGCAACCTCCCCAAAGAAGTCGTCTTCGAGTGGGAAGGCAAGGACAAGAATGGCAAAGCCATGCGCGGGGAAATGCGTGCGCTGGGTGAAAACCAGGTTCAGGCCAGCCTGCGCCGCCAGGGCATCATCCCCGGCAAGATCAAGAAACGCCGCCTCAGCAGTTCGCAAAAAGTCACCTCCAAGGACTTGACCATCTTCACCCGGCAACTGGCCACCATGATGAAGGCGGGCGTGCCCTTGCTGCAAGCCTTTGACATTGTGGGCAGGGGCAACTCCAACCCCAGCGTGGCCAAGCTGCTCAACGACATCCGCACCGATGTTGAAACCGGCACCTCACTCAGCGCCGCCTTCAAGAAGTATCCGCAGCACTTTGACAACCTCTACTGCAACCTGGTTGAAGCGGGTGAAGCCGCCGGTATTCTGGATGCGCTGCTGGATCGTCTGGCCATTTACATGGAAAAAACCCAGGCCCTCAAGAGCAAGATCAAGTCGGCACTCATGTACCCCATCTCGGTGTTCGTGGTTGCCTTTGCGGTGGTGACGGTCATCATGATCTTCGTCATTCCGGCGTTCAAGAAGGTGTTCACCTCTTTCGGCGCAGACTTGCCCGCGCCCACGTTGTTCGTGATGGCCGCCAGCGAGTACTTCGTGAAGTACTGGCACGTTGGTTTTGCGACCATCTTTGGCAGCGGGTACTACTTCTTCCAGACCTGGAAACGCAGCGAGCGCATGCAATTCTTCATGGATCGCGTCATGCTCAAGCTGCCCATCTTCGGAACCTTGATCGAAAAATCCTGCATTGCCCGCTGGACCCGCACCCTGGCCACCATGTTTGCGGCCGGTGTACCACTGGTGGAAGCCCTCGACTCTGTGGGCGGTGCCTCTGGCAACAAGCTCTTCGAGAAAGCCACCGAAAAAATCCAGCAGGAAGTTTCCACCGGCACCAGTCTCACCCAGGCCATGACCAATGCCAACATGTTTCCGAACATGGTGCTGCAAATGTGCGCCATCGGCGAAGAGTCCGGCTCCATCGACCACATGCTGGGCAAGGCCGCTGACTTTTTCGAAGCCGAGGTGGACGATGCCGTTGAGGGCCTTTCCAGCCTGATGGAGCCTTTGATCATTTCCTTCCTGGGTCTCATCATTGGCGGCATTGTGGTGGCCATGTATCTGCCCATCTTCAAAATGGGAAGCATTGTTTAAGTGGTGCTCCCGTCTACGCTTGATCCGTGGTTCGCGGCCCTGTTGGGCCTGCTGGTCGGCAGCTTCCTGAATGTCGTCATTCACCGGTTGCCGCAAATGCTGGAGCGCCAGTGGCAGGCAGAGTGCGCCAGCCTGGCCTCGGGAACCGAAGCGTCAGAATCCCCCACGAAGTTCAACCTCATGTACCCGCCTTCAAGGTGTCCGCACTGCGGCCACCTGATCCGCTGGTACGAAAACATTCCCGTCCTGAGCTACCTTTTCTTGAGAGGCAAGTGTTCGTCTTGCTCAGCCAGCATCAGTCTGCGATACCCGTTGGTGGAGATAGCCACGGCTGTGGTGTTCTGGTTCTGTGCACGGCAGTTTGTGGCCTTCCTGCCCTCACTCCTGTGGTGCGGCTTTGGTGCTGCACTCCTGTGTCTGGCCCTGATTGACTGGGACACCACATTGCTGCCCGATGACATCACTCTCCCGCTCGTCTGGGCAGGACTGGTTGCCGCGATGCTCGGACTCAACCCCCTGGTTGCCAGTTTCTCCAGTGCATTCTGGGGCGCGGTGGCAGGGTATATGTCGCTGTGGACGATTTACTGGATTTTTTACCTGCTCACCAAGAAGCAGGGTATGGGCTACGGCGACTTCAAGCTCTTTGCGGCTCTCGGAGCCTGGCTGGGCTGGAACATGCTGATCCCGGTAATTCTCATGGCCTCATGCATTGGCGCGGTTGCGGGCATTGCACTCAAGTTCAACGAGAAATTGCGACCCGGCGGATATGTTCCATTCGGGCCTTTTCTGGCGGGTGCCGGCTTCGTGGTGCTGTTCGTTGGTCCGGCCACCATGTCCCGCCTGCTCGGGCATTGAGCCGGGGTCTGCGCATGCCAGTCCTGCATCTGGGCCTCACTGGCGGCATCGGCAGCGGCAAGAGCACGGTAGCCTCTGATCTGGGCAAACTGGGCGCAGGGGTCGTCGATGCAGATGCCATCTCAAGGCAGACCACCGCCCCCCATGGGTTCGCTATTGAAGCAATACGAGAGGCTTTTGGGAGTGAATTCATCACCCCCGAAGGGGCACTGGATCGTCCCCGCATGTCCTCGCTCTGCTTCTCCCTGCCCGATATGCGCCAAAAGCTGGAAAGCATCATTCATCCCATCGTGCAGCAAGAATTGGCGCGACAAGCCAGTGAGCATGAAGAGCGGGGCAAAAGAATCATCGTGTGGGACATTCCGCTGCTGGTGGAGTCAGCCCACTGGCGCCCCCGGCTCAACCGCATTCTGGTGATTGATTGCAGCCGCGCCACCCAAATCAGGCGGGTACTCGCGCGCAGCCAGGCTCTTGGCCAACCGCGCAGCGAAACCGAGATCGCCCGCATCATCGATTCGCAAGCCAGCCGGGAGCAGCGACGCACTTGTGCCGACTGGGTAATCTTCAACGAGGATCTTGGCATTGACGCACTTCAAGCAGAGGTGCAACAGGTCTATTCCCAGGCCATGGGCTGCCTGGAGCCGGTCCATTCCGGGCTATCATTCGGGTTGTGATTCTCTACGAATACCCATTCAACGAACGCATCCGCACCTATCTGCGGCTGGAGCAGTTGTTCCAGCGTCTGGGCAAGCTGATCGCCCGTGAAGATGCGCTGGATCACCACTACGCGCTGGTCAGTCTCTTCGAGATCATGGACGTGGGCTCAAGAGCCGATCTCAAGTCTGACGTGCTGCGCGACCTCGAAAAACACAAGCAGCAATTTGCCAACTACCGTGGCAATCCCCAGATTGACCAGGACGTGCTGGAGCAGACCATTGCGAGCTTCGAGTCGCACTTCCACGCCCTCAATGGCATTCCTGGCAAAGCGGGCCAGTCGCTCACCGAAAATGACTGGTTGATGAGCATTCGCAGCCGTTGCAGCATTCCCGGCGGCACCTGTTCCTTTGATCTTCCGGCCTATCACGCCTGGCAAAACCGCAGCGCCCAGGCCCGCCAACAAGACCTGCAACGCTGGATCGACACTCTGCTCCCGCTGGCCAAGGCTGTCGGCATCCTGCTGCAAATGCTGCGGGACTCTGGCTCAGCCCAGAAAGTCATGGCCAGTGGTGGCGCCTTCCAGCAAACCCTGCCCCAAGGGCGCACCTTCTTGCTCATGCGCCTTCGCATCGACGAAACGCTGGGCCTCATTCCAGAAATCAGCGGTAATCGCCTCATGGTCAGCGTGCGGCTCATGCGCATGGATGAGACCGACCATCTCGTGGCCTCCGGGGCCGACGGCAGCTTCGAAATCGCCCTGTGCTCATGAATGACAGCGCAGGTCAGTCTCTGACACGCTTGATGGCCTGCCCGCAGTGCCATCGTTC
>JBJOKU010000151.1:0-4472 GCA_046045925.1 Pseudomonadota bacterium | reverse complement strand
GTGGTGGAAGCGCCGCCAGCCACCTCTGTTGCCTGCACCCTTGATGAACTGGAACGAGCCTGAAGGCCCCGAGTCTCTGGTTTCCATTCCGTTTACCCCCGCCGACCGAACCGGCCCCATGCCCCTGCCCGGCGAATCGCAAAATCCCTCAGCAGCTCAATCTCGCGGCGGCTTTTCCAGCAGCTCAAGCATGAGCACAGGTTCGGGCAGGCCGGCCAGTGAATTCCCTGATGCGCTGATGATCGAGTTGCACAACCTCAAGCGCAAACTCAAGGTGCTCCGGGCGGATGGAGACGACAACGCAGCCATAGAAGCGCTTTCACGCCACATCAATAGCCGCCGCCGTACCAGCCCTTGGGTGTTTCTGGAACTCCTGCGCTTGCTACAGCGTTGCGAGAAGACGGAGCTTTGGTTGCCCTTCAAGCCCTTGTTCCAGTTGCAGTTTGGCCAAACCGCTCCTGACGAGAGCAAGCTTTTGCGTGCAGACGCGCTGGAGGACGACATTGGTCTGTGCCTGGAGCTCACACGCCTGTGGCCCAGCAGCAGCACCCGCACCTGGATAGACCGCTGGATGCTGGGTACCGGCACACCCATTGGCTCCGGGCCACCGCTGCTGACGCTGCAAACCTACCGCGACCTGATCTGGGTGGATGAATTCCTGCACCACCTTACACGCGATGCCATTGACAAGCGTGTCCAGAAGCTCAAGGACAGCCCATAAGCGCACCGGCCAGCGCCTACAATTTGGCGCATGTTTGCCCACCTGCGCGTTCACTCCGAATTCTCCGTTGTCGATGGCACCAACCGCATCGACGACCTTGTCAAAACCGCAGTTGGTGACGGTCAGCCCGCGCTGGCGCTGACCGATTTCAACAACCTCTTTGGTGCGGTCAAGTTTTACAAGGAGGCACGGGGCAAGGGTGTGCTGCCCGTGCTGGGGGCCGAGCTGCTGGTGGAGGGTTTTGGCGCACCGGGCGTGACGCACCGCCTCATCGTGCTGGTGCAAAACAAGCAGGGCTATCTCAACCTGTGCGACATCCTCGCACAGGCCTGGACCAAGAACGTCCAGCGCAACCAGGCCGTGTGCTCGCTCGACCTCCTGCGCCTGCACAACGCCGGTCTCATCTGCCTCTCGGGCGCACAGGCTGGCCCGGTGGGAGATGCCTTGCTCAAGAGCGACATGGCCCGCGCCAGCGAAGTGGCCATGGAGCTGATGGCCTTCTTTCCGCACCGCTTCTACATTGAGCTGCAACGCGCTGGCCGCCCCGAAGATGCGGTGCATGTGCCCCGCGCTGTGCAATTCGCGGCACGCCTCAAGTTGCCGGTGGTGGCCACGCACCCGGTGCAGTTCTTCACAGCAGACGACTACGAGGCCCACGAGGCCCGCGTGTGCATCGCCGAAGGTGAAATTCTCGGCAACCAGCGCCGCGTGCGCCGCTTCACCCGCGACCAGTATTTCAAGAGCAGCGCCGAAATGAAGGCCCTGTTTGCCGATGTGCCCTCGGCCATTGCCAACACGGTGGAAATTGCCAAGCGTTGCAACCTCACGCTGGTGCTGGGCAAACCGCAACTGCCCAATTTCCCCATTCCCGGCGGTTTGAGCATGGAGGAGTACTTCCGCCAGGTCTCTTTCGAGGGGCTGGAAGAGCGCCTCGCCCACCTCTACCCGGACGCTGCCAAGCGCGATGCGCAGCGCCCGCGCTATGTGGAGCGTCTGGAGTTCGAGATTGCCACCATTTTGAAGATGGGCTTCCCCGGCTACTTCCTCATCGTGTCGGACTTCATCACCTGGGCCAAAAAAAACGGCTGCCCGGTCGGCCCCGGTCGCGGCTCTGGCGCGGGCTCGCTCGTGGCCTACGCACTCAAGGTGACCGACCTCGACCCGCTGGAATACAACCTGCTGTTTGAGCGCTTTTTGAACCCCGAGCGCGTTTCGATGCCCGACTTCGACATCGACTTTTGCCAGACCAACCGTGGTTTGGTGATCGACTATGTGAAAGCCAAATACGGCAAAGACGCCGTGAGCCAGATCGCCACCTTCGGCACCATGGCCGCTCGTGCTGCCATCCGCGATGTGGGCCGCGTGCTCGACCTGAGCTACACCTTCTGCGACGGCATCTCCAAGCTCATTCCCAACAAGCCCGGCCAACACATCACCATCGACGGTGCGCGCAAGGTTGAGCCCATTCTGGCGGAGCGCGAGCAAAAAGAGGAAGACGTCAAAACCCTGCTCGAACTCGCCGAAAAGCTCGAAGGCATGACCCGCAACGTGGGCATGCACGCGGGTGGCGTGCTCATCGCGCCCGGCAAGCTCACCGACTTTTGCCCGCTCTACCAGCAGCCCGGCAGCGACTCGGCAGTGAGCCAGTACGACAAGGATGACGTGGAGGCAGCAGGCTTGGTGAAGTTCGACTTCCTGGGTCTCGCCACTCTCACCATTCTGGAGCTGGCCAAAGAGTTCATCATTGCCCGCCACAAAGGGCAGGAGAACTTTGCCTTCGAGAACATTCCGCTCAACGATGCGCCCACCTACAAGCTCTTTGCCGATGGCAAAACCGAGGCGGTGTTCCAGTTTGAAAGTCGCGGCATGCAAGGCATGTTGCGCGACGCCAAACCCACGCGACTCGAAGACCTGATCGCGCTCAACGCGCTGTACCGCCCTGGCCCGATGGACCTGATTCCCAGCTTTGTGGCGCGCAAGCACGGGCGCGAAGAGGTGGAGTACCCGCACCCCGCCGTGGCCGACATGCTCAGCGAGACCTACGGCATCATGGTCTATCAAGAGCAGGTGATGCAGACCGCGCAGATTCTGGGTGGCTACTCGCTCGGTGGTGCCGACTTGCTGCGCCGAGCCATGGGCAAGAAAAAGCCCGAAGAAATGGCCGAGCACCGCGTCAAGTTCCGCGCCGGTGCGCTGGCCACGCACAACATCCCCGAGGCCAAGGCTGACGAAATCTTCGACTTGATGGAGAAGTTCGCAGGCTACGGCTTCAACAAGTCGCACGCCGCTGCTTACTCACTGCTGGCTTATCACACCGGCTGGCTCAAGGTGCATTACACGGCGGAGTTCTTCGCCGCCAACATGACCATCGAGATGGACGACACCGACAAGCTCAAGGTGCTTGTCGAAGACGCGCAAAAGAACTTCAGCATCCAGTTCGATCCACCCGACGTGAACCGGGGCAGCTACCGCTTCGAGCCCATCTCCGACAAGCAGGTGCGATACGGGTTGGGCGCGGTCAAGGGCACGGGCCAGCAGGCAATTGATGCCATCGTCGCCGCACGGGAAGAGGGTGGCCCCTTCAAAAGCCTGTATGACTTTTGCGTACGCGTGGACCGCGGCCGCATCAACAAGCGCACGGTGGAGGCGCTCATCAAGGCGGGTGCGTTTGACTCGCTGCAACTCAACCGCGCATCGCTTCTCGCCAGTGTGGAACTCGCCTTCGACTTTGCCAACGCCACGGCGGCCAACGCCAACCAGGGCGGCCTGTTCGACATGGGCGATGACGATGCCCACGGCTCCAGCACCCAAGAGCCCGGGCTGGTGAACGCCACGCCCTGGAGCGTGAAAGAGCGCCTCATGCAGGAAAAAACCGCCGTCGGTTTTTACATGAGCGGCCACCTGTTCGATGAGGTGGAGCGCGAAGTGCGCCAGTTCGCCAAACTCGCACTCGAAGACCTCACAGACAGCCGCGAGCCCAAAACACTGGCCGGTATCGTCAGCGACTTCCGCGTCATCAACGGCCAGCGCGGCAAGCTCGCGCTCTTCAAGCTCGACGACAAGAGCGGCCAGCTCGAATGCACCGTGGACGAAGCCCTGCTCAATGCCAACAAGAACTTGCTCAAGGACGACGAACTCATCATTGTCAACGCCAAGCTCCAGCCCGACCGCTTCTCGGGGGGCTTTCGTCTCAACATCCAGCAAATCTGGGACCTCCCCACCGCACGCTGCCGCTTTGGCAAATACCTCAAAGTCACCGTCAACGGCCATGCCCCCAACGTGCAAGGCATCGTCAAGGACTTCCCGCCCAAGGTCGAGCAAACCGAACAGGGCGAACTCGAACGAGGCCTGCCCGTGCGCCTCGTCCTGCAACGCCAAACCACCAACGCCCAAGTTCAAGCCCTACTCCAACTTGACGATCGCTCACGCTTTTACCCCAGCGACGCAGCCCTCGCCAGTTGGACTGCACAGGCGGTTGGCGGCGGGGCGGTGGTGGTTTATGGGGAGTGAGCCCGCGGCTTCTTGTCGGGCATCAGGCGCAAACGGGCTCAGGCCCAGCCCAAGGCACCCGCCAGTGCCCCCGCAGCCAGCATCCACAAGATGTGCAGCCTGGTTTTCCAAGCCAGCAAGAGCGATGCGGCGGCGAGTAGCCAGGTGCCCGGCATTTCCAGCGGGCTGCCGTAGGCCGCCACCAGCAAGAATGAAGTAGCCACCAGCAAGGCAATAACCACCGGGGCCAAGCCTGACTTGA
>JBJOKU010000150.1:0-4480 GCA_046045925.1 Pseudomonadota bacterium | reverse complement strand
AGAGCTTGGAGCGCTCATCCGCCATCTGAGCAGCAGCAGCCTGGACAGCCTGCGCCACTTCGTGGTGCTGCGCATCCAGCGCCTCGCCCACCGCCGCACCATCGAACATGAAGCGCTGCTCAAGTGCCAAAGGCATGGGCGCACGTCGCTGGATGCCTCTCTGTTTAGCCGTGGATTGCACATTGGATTTTGTGGATTTGGACTTGCGTGTGCTCATGATGGACTCCGCGGAAACGGCATCGAAACTGAAATTAATTTGGAGGGGTCAGGTTGATTTGACCACTCATCCCTGCGATCAAATCGTTGAACCGGCCATCAATGGTGGCCGACAATTTGACGGTTTGACTGACTGGATCGACGCGTGCGCCGATGCGTTGTATTTTGGCTGGGTAACTCTTGCCGGTTTCGTCCACTTTGATGTTGAACGGATAACCGGGACGCAACCAGACCATCCACTTGGAGGGAACAATGAATTCCAGCTCAAGGGAAGAATCGTCGATGATTTCGAGCAAGGCTTGTCCGGGTTGGACAAATTGCTGCTCGCGAACTTTTTGATCGGAGACGCGCCCTGCGAAGGGTGCATGCACCGAGCATTTGGCCAGCATTGCCTCGTTGGCAGCAACCTCGGCTTTGGACTTCTCCATTTCAGCCTGGGATTGACTCAACTCCACTTTGCCGACCACATTCAGCTCGCTCAAGCGCTGGTTCGCATTGAGCGTCTGCTCTGCAGCCTGCAATGCCGCCCTGCCCTTGTTGAGTTGGGCTTGCTGCAAAGAGCAATCAAAACGAATCAGCGCATCACCCGCCCTGAATCGTCCCCCCTCCTGCACGCCGATGCGCTGGATCTTGGCACCGATTTCGGCTGCAAGTGTGGTGTAACGGCGCGGCAACAACTGGGCGCGGATTTCCCTCTTGTCGACTGCTGCCACCTGGGGAGCAGGTCGGACGGGCGCGACGATAGGCGGAACCGGGTTGTCAGCCGCTTTGGCAGGAAGACTGAAAAGCGCAGTCCAGAGCATTGCCCCCAATCCGAGACATCGGGGGAAAATGGATGAGTAACCCAACGACCAGATGAACATTGTCACCTCAACGTTTATCTGCGTTGCTGGTGTTCTCAGAAACGATCAGCCAACGACCACCAATGCGTTGCAGTACCAGCGTCTTGTTGACCGCGTCTTTGTAAAGATTGGACTGGTAGTTCTGCACAAAAGTGGCTGTGGCATTGAGATTGTCTTTGTAGTCAATCTTCACGTCTGCCAAGCCCAGCTTGATGTCTTTGGTTTGGGCGAACACACGCTTGCGGTCTGCCTCCCATGCGCCGCGGGCGGCTCCACGCACAGACTTGAATGAAGGCGCATACGCACCCAGGTAGGCATCAACATTCTTGGACGACCAAGCGGCCACCCAGCTGTCGAGGGCTTCCTTCACTCCTTGCTTGCCCGCATTCGAGGCTGGCGCAGCAGCAGGCGCGGGTGCTGCCGCCGCAACGGCTGCGGCAACCACAGGCGCGGGCTTCTGGACGACTGCTTTGGGCTTGGTCATGGGAACCCCAGCGAACATTTCGCCTTGCTCCCACTTGCGAAGAGCGGCACCGACTGCCTGCGTCAGGTCTTTGACCGGCATCGCCTGGCTACCTTGTATGACCGGTTCAAGACCCAGGGTGGCCTGCAACTTGCTGGCAGCAGCATGCACTTGGGCCATGGCTTGGTACTTGCGCAACTGGCTCAGGATTGCACTGGTGTTGTTGGCCACGCGGTCAAGCTTGGTTTGTGTTTGCGCTTGCTCACGCTTGGCAATCTGTTCCGCAATATTGGTATCGACCACTGCAATGCCTTCGGCACGCGAGAACTGTCGGTATGCATTGGCCAACTGCAAACGTCCCAGGTGAACCTGTGTAATTACACTCATCAAGGTCGTTTGCCGCTGTTGCTCTGCCAACGCGATGCCTGCCTCGCCATACTTTTTCTGATCCGAATAGGCCAGCAATCCCAGCAGGTTGAAGGAGAGTTGGGCACCTGCATCGTTCCAATTGCTGTTGATCAGGTAGCTGTCACTGCTGCTGCGCACTGCATAGCTGAAAGACAAATTCGGGTACAGGCGCAACAGGCCCCTTTTCGCTTCAGCAGCGGCCAGCCTTGCGCTGAGGAACGACTCGCGCACATCCGCATTTTGTGCAATGGCGTGATTTTCCATGCGCTCGACAGGTACATCAAGCCACCGGAGAATCTGGTCTTCGTTGGGCTCAATCAATTTCAGATCAGTATCGGGCGGAGAACCAATCAGGGAGGCCAGTTCGATCTTGCCCGTGGTCAGTTCTTGGTCAACCGCCTCCAGCAGGCGCAGATTTTCAAGAAGTTGTCGCTGGTAACGGAGTGAGTCAAGCGGGTTGCGCAGGCGTTCAGCCTCTGCAATCCGGGCCTCATCAAGTGCGGACTCAGCCTCGGCGATGGTGGCAACGACTTCCTTTTTGAGCTTTTGTGCGCTTGCCGCGCGCCAGAATGCAGTACGGATGTCCTGTATCAGCAAATGCAGCGCCTTGCGACGTCGCTCACCCATGATTTGCGCCTTGTCACCACTTTGCTTGGAGACCAAGTAGCCCTGGCCGAAATCAAGCAGGTTCCAGGTTAGTGCGAGGTCATGGGTCGTGCCGCTTCTGTCACTCGAAATGTACGGATTGGCCAGCGAGGGGGCACCTGTCACAGAATCACGGCTGCGCGTAATCAGGTCGGAGTCACGGCTGCGATAGCCTGCTGAAGCGATCAGCTTGGGAAGCATGTCGAAGTTGGTCACATCATAGTGACCATACGCATAGGCCTCCTCCATCATCTTGGTACGACGCTCAAGGTTGTACTTGATGCCTCTGGCTACCGACTCTTCCAGAGTCAGGGATTGGGTCAATGGCTCGACTTCGGAGCGGAAACTCTTGATCTGTTCTGCGCTGGTCGCCTTGACTTCATCAATCGTCAATGGCTCTGGAGTGGTTGATGCACAACCTCCCAGCACCACAACACCAATCAGGGCGGGAAGCAATCTCATCTTGAACGAAGGAGTTTGAGTACCAGCGGTTTGATTCTTCGATTTAAGGATATTCATACTTACCCTGTAACAAAATGTAATGAAATATCGGTACATGGGAATGCCCGACAGCTAGGCCGATTATCGGAGTAAACAATGGCAAAAATAGTAGCACGTCATGGCTTTGAGAACGTTGCCATCGCGCCACACCGAACCGCACAAATTGGAGATACCCACAGGAAATTTTGACATCTGTGGGCCAAACAAGGGATCAGGATCGTGCCTGGCTCCGCTTTGCCAACTTGTCAAAATGTGCAAGCTTGTCAAGATGGACGGGTCTTCCCGCCAGTTGCTTCACTTGTTCCTCAAAACTGTCCCGACTCAAGATGCTGATCCGTTGACCAGCGGTCAGCTTGATCCTGAAGATCGTTGATGCCTCACGTCCTTCGTCATCGCGGGCTGTGACCCGGATGGCGATTTCCTGCGGTGCGCCCGGAGGTGCAACACCTTCAAACACACCAGCAGTCGCGTTGAAGGTCAACCATGAGGGCAGCGGGCCCACTTGGACATCTTCGTCAAGACGCGTCGGAACACCTTCCCCTGAGACTGCGGCATCCCCCACGAGGCCCAGAACCGTTACGCTGGATCCTTGGACTTGCTCCGCAATCAAACGCACAACTGCGTTTTCTTTGGTATGCAGGAACGCATCCGCAGGCAGTTGGAAACGAACGCGGGCACCCACATCGAAGTTCTGATCAGGCACCCCGAAGAATCGGCTCAGCGAGGGCTCATCGGCCCTTGCCACGGCAATTCGGAAGGCGTTCTCTCCGTTTGCGGTGAGATGGTCACCAATGCGGCCATTCTGCAAATCACGTGAATCATCAGTCAGCCGAATTTGGACATCAGACCCGAAATCTGGCGCACGCTGGACAATTTCTGTGACAACAGATGTGCCCTGATCGGGTCTGGAGACTTGGGGCTCGGCAGGTATCGGGCTATCAACAACTGGTGGCTGAACCGGAAGGATCGTCACTTCATTGCTGCTGAGATCAAATCGCCCATTTCCAGCCAAGTCCCTGACAGCAATCGTGACTTCGTAGGTCTTCGCGGTCAGCACATGACCGGCATCTACCAAATTCAGTGTCCAGACGTTTCCTGTTACGGACAAGGCTGGGTGGACTCCCAAGATGTAGGTCTTGCCATCAATTGAGACCAGGGCCCCCCCCTGCACATCTGGAGCAGGCAACGTCCCTGTGATTACCGGCTGAGGATTGGTGGTTTCCTGTGTATCTACAGTGGGAGTTCCTGGCGCTGCTGTGTCAATGACGATGGCTTGGGTATCGGCTGCGGTGTTGCCCGCCACGTCTGTGGCGCTGGCGACCACGCTGTAGGTGGCATCAGCCAGGGTGGTGCTGCTCACGTCCAGGTGCCAGACGTCGCCCGTGGCGGTGAGTGCCGCGTCAAC
>JBJOKU010000149.1:0-4485 GCA_046045925.1 Pseudomonadota bacterium | reverse complement strand
GCGAACCGACCTCCAGGAGCAACCCCAGCTTGATGCCAACGCCCGCTATGTGCTGAAAACGCCCTTGAAGGTGGGCGACACCTGGGATGCGATGACCGTTCCGTACCTGTTGCGCCGCTCGAATGAACAACCCCGCGACCTGATCCAGACGCACCAAGCCTTCATGACCTACCGGGTGGAATCACTGAACGAAAAAGTCGAAGTGCCTGCCGGTGAGTTTTCGGGCTGCGCACTGGTTCGCGGCGAGGCCGCGCTCAGGTTGTTCACCGACCCCAACAGCGGCTTCACCGACGTACCCCTTGTCACCAGGGAGTGGTACTGCCAAAGCGTTGGCCTCGTCAAGTTTGATCGCGAAGAGTCTGTGCCTGCCAGTTCATTCATGACCGGCGGAAAAGTCTCCTACGTCCTCGTCAAGTAGCCATTGCACCGGCTTCCCCTTTTCTCACTCAACCACGAAAGTCCATCATGAATATTTTGCAGTCAAATCACCGTTCAGCACTCAAGGCCACCTGCGTTGGGCTGCTCCTGCTGAGCACGGGACTGAGTTCTTACGCCAGCGATGCGGACAGGATCACCCAGCTTGAAAAGCAAGTCCAGGAACTCAAGCTCCGGCTCTCCAGGCTCGAGTCCGCACGCGCTGGCACCAGCACGCCACAACAGCAAGCAGTGTTGGCGCCCAGCCGTGAAACCGCACGCACGGCAGAGCGCCCCGTGCAACAGGCGGCCCCATCCAGCCTGGCACCCGAGCTTGCTGCCAAGTGGCGGAAATTGGAAAAGGGCATCAGTCAGGCGGAGGTGCGGGGCATTCTGGGCGAGCCCGTGAAAGTGCAGGCCAACACCGCCTTTACGTATTGGGATTACCCCAACCGTGGAACGGTGACCTTCCATCAAGGACGGCTCAATGCGTGGACTGAGCCGAACTGAATCTTTCAGGCCACCACTGAGCGGCCCTCCACAAAGGGCTGCAAGCGCAGTTGCCGGGCAGGCCTTGCCGATTTTGAAGACCGTGTTCAAGCAATAATCATGCAATCGGGCCTTCGAGCTCGCCGCACTTTTACAGCCTCATGCTTTCTTCAGATGTTTCGCGCCGGGCGCTTGTTCTCTTCTCGGGTGGCCAGGACTCCGCCGTCTGCCTGGCCCACGCACTCACCCACCACGACCATGTGGAAACGGTTGGCTTCGACTACGGCCAGCGCCATCGCATCGAACTCGAAGTGCGCCAGCGCACCCTGCAAGAGATTCGCCAGCAGTTTCCGCACTGGGCCTCCAAGCTCGGCGAAGACCGCGTGCTTGATGTGAACATCCTCGGCCAGATTTCAGAAACCTCGCTCACCCGCGACATGAGCTTTGCCTTTGAGCAATCGGGCCTGCCCAACACCTTTGTGCCCGGCCGCAACCTGCTCTTTCTCACACTCGCTGCCGCGCTCGCCTACCGGCGCGGGCTCGGCGTGCTCGTCACCGGCGTGTGCGAAACCGATTACTCCGGCTACCCCGACTGCCGCAACAACACCATGCAGGCCATGCAGCAAGCGCTCAGCCTCGGCCTCGACACAGCGCTTGAAATTGAAACGCCACTCATGTGGATCGACAAGGCCCAGACCTGGGCGCTGGCCGAAAAACTCGGCGGCCAAACGCTGGTTGACCTCATCATCGAACACACCCACACCTGCTACATGGGCGACCGAGAGCACCGCCACGCATGGGGCTACGGCTGCGGCCAATGCCCCGCCTGCCAACTGCGTGCGCAGGGGTGGGAGGGGTATGTGGGATCGGCTCACTGAGTTTTGTTTGCGGCAACTGGGGCGCACAAACAATTAGGGACGTCCATGAACGGGTCGATTTTTAAATTTCGGCACTTTGATATTAAAAATCTAGCTTTCAAATCACATTGTTCGATAGACGGTGAAAGCCCCTATCATTAGCCAAGCAAAAAGCAAGGAGGATCTCACATGGACTTAAGCCCGAAATTCAAGAGTGAAAAATTCCAGTGCCCCAGCTGCGGCATTGCCTCTCAACATACATGGTTTGACAACGATTCTGCTGCTGCTGCGGCAAACAAAATCATCAACAACACTTACCTAGACTATCGAACCAATATTCGTGACTATCAACAAGAAGCAATTGCAAAATTTATCCAATTCGTGTCCAGCGCCAATATCCGGTCAATGTCGTCTTTGATCCCAAAGGGTTTTTCTGTTGCAACTTGTTCTGCCTGCCACGAGCCTAGTTTGTGGATCAATCGAGAACTTGTGTATCCAAGGAAACCAGCTCTTCCTGCTCCGAACTCAGATTTGAATGATGAAATAAAAAGTCTTTATGTAGAAGCGTCGTCTATCTTCGTAGACTCCCCAAAGGGTGCCACGGCCTTACTGAGGCTTTCTCTTCAGCTTCTGTTGAAAGATCTAGGAAAAACAGGCAAGAACATAAACAACGACATCAAAGAGCTAGTCGAAGCAGGATTGAGTCCCAAAATTCAGCAGGCCTTGGATTTGCTTAGGGTCGTGGGCAACAATGCCGTTCACCCCGGTCAGATTGACCTCAATGACGACAAAGAAGTAGCGATGAAAATGTTCCACGTCCTAAACTTTGTGGCGGACGAGCTAATCACAAAACCGAAGGAACTCGACTTGCTTTATGCAGCTGTGGTTCCAGAAGAAACCAAGGGGCACATCAAACAGCGGGATGCAAGTTCTAAGGCATAGTCAGAAATCGACCAACGCAACAAGCCAAAAATCTGTGCATCGCTGAAAACCCTCCGAAAAAAAGCCCGATCCCGCAAGGGATCAGGCTCATCTTTCTAGCAACCCGCACACCGAGTGCGAGTTGCATCAACCGAACATCACTTGCGCAATTGCAGTGTGAGCGCTTGCAAGGCTTTCATTTGGTCGGCCACGGTCTGGATTACTTTGGCATCGGTGAGGTTGCCATCGGCGTCGAAGCCGCCTGTGAAGGCGTTGGCAAAGACTTCGGGCTTGTTCAAAAAGCGCAGGTCAACGAATACGCCCACTTGGCGCAGGTGGTACTGGGCGCGTGCGGTGCCCATGCCGCCGCCCGAGCCCATGATGGCTGCGGCCTTGCCACCCAGCAGCGGGTTGCCTTGCTCGCGTGAGGCCCAGTCGATGATGTTCTTGAGCGCGGGGGCGATGGAGTAGTTGTACTCGGGGCAGGCCAGCACCAGTGCATCAGCTTGGCGGATTTGCTCGAACACGCGCAACACAGAGGCGGGTTTTTCGGTGATGTCGCCGTTGTAAAAGGGCACGTCAGACAGGTCGGCGATCTCCATGCTCACGCCCGCAGGCAGGTTGGCCGCAGCGGCGCGCAGCAGACCTTTGTTGGTGGATTTTTGGCGCAAGCTGCCTGCAATGCCGAGAAAACGCAGTGTCATGATGGTTCCTTCTGGTTGTCAAGTTAAAGCACGGGGGTGGATGCCAAGCGCCGCCAGGCCATCGAGCTGCTGGCTGGCAACGTTGGGCACGCGCATGGAGCGCACATTGTCACGGCTCATCAGGGGCTCGCCGGGTAGCAGCTCCATCAGCCGCGCCTGGATCATGCCCATCCATTCGGGCAGGGGAATCACGGGGCGCACCATGCCGTGCCGCTGTCCGCAGCGGCGGACGATGTCGGCCAGCGAGAGGGCTTCGGGGCCGCAGGCCTGCAGCAGCGCTTGCGGCCTGGACTGGCGGGGCAGCATGAGCAGCCGGGCCAGGGCATCGGCCACGTCTTGCACCCAAACCGGCTGAAACATGGCCCCCGCGCCAGCCAGGGGCAGCAGGGGAATGTTTTGCTGGAGGTTGGCAAACAGGTTGGTGAAGCGGTCGTCGGCTCCAAAGATCACGCTGGGCCGCAACACAGACACATCAAGCCCCGACTCAAGCACCAGCTTTTCGCCCCGTGCCTTGCTGCGCAGGTACATCGAAGGGGCCTGTTCGCTCACACCGATGGCGCTCACATGCAGCAGGCGCTGCACGCCAGTTTGCTGGCAGGCCTGCACCAGGCTGCGCACCAGCTCAACGTGGACTTTCTCGAAGCGCTTTTCGTCGCCATGCAGCACGGCCACCAGATGAACGACGGCATCGTGCCCGCGCACAAGGCTTTGCAGTTGGGCGGGCTGGTGAATGTCGGCCTCCACCACGCTGAGGCGCGGCAGGTGCTGGACGTTGCGGGCCTGGCTGCGCCTGCGTGTGGGCACGGTGATTTCGCAGCCCATGCGGGCCAGTTTTTCGCAGACATGACGGCCCACAAAACCGCTGCCGCCGGTGACCAGCACACGCAAGGGTTGGGCGCTTTGGATGGGTGTCATGGCAAGTCCTGGTTGTCAGCGGGGGCTGCTGTGTCACGCGGGGCGATGTTGCCCAAGCGCTTTTTGAGCGACTGGGGCTGGCCACTGATGATGGCGGCATACAGCGTGGTGTTGGCCAGCACTTTTTTCACGTAGTCGCGCGTCTCGGTAAACGGCACGCCCTCGGCCCATACCGCGCCTTCGAG
>JBJOKU010000148.1:0-4495 GCA_046045925.1 Pseudomonadota bacterium | reverse complement strand
CGAGTTCCTGGCGCAATTGGTCGGCACGCCAGCGCTGCCAGCCCTCCAGCTCGCCCGCCTGGGAGAGCAAGGCATGCGCTTCAGCCTCGATGGCGGCATCCAGAAATTTGTGGTTGGCCTTCAGCGCATCACGCAGATCGTGGGCGATCTTGGGTACGGCTTTGGTGTGGCCCTCTTCCACTTGTTTTTTGAGTTCGTCGAGCAACAAACGAACGGCTGTGTTGGCCTTGTCTTGCAGCTCTTTCAACTGCGCCGGGTCCATTTTGGGCTTGGCTTCGCGGGCCGGCTTTTCAGCGGCAGGCTCGCCACGCTGGGCGCGGATTTCGTCGGCCCACATGGGCACGGGCGGCAAGGGGGCCAGCACATCCGCCGTGGCGGCTTCGGCCTGCTGCAAGGCGGCACTGAAGGCACCCCACACGGCCAGCAACTGCCCTTGCGAGTTGTCAATTTGCACCGGGAATTTAGGGTCCACGCTGGGCCATTGCGCATCGGTGGCAAAGGCCTTGGCCACATCTTGCCAATGCTGCACGTCAGCAGGCAGTGTGTCTTGAGCCGCACGCACGTCGGCCAGCGATTTGGTGGACAGCACCTCAATGCGCTGGGCCAGCAACACTGCGGCCTCGCGATGCACTTGTACACGGGTTTGCAGGTCTTCAATCGCCTTGGTGCGCTCAGCCAGTTGGTGCTTGAGGGTGGCCAGCGGTTCACGCGAGAGCGGCGCACCGGCCTTGGCGGCATCACGCTGCCATGCCATGGCATCGGCAATGTTCAGTTTGACCGCCGCCAGCAGGGCCTCTGCTTTTTGCGCCCACTCAGCCGCAATCGCTTCCTGCCCCTTGGCCCGCTTGATGTCGTCCAGCTTTTCCTTCAAGGCCTTGGCCGCCCCCTTGTCGCGAAGACTGAGCTCCTTGTAAACGGCGAGCATGCTGTCAGCGCCGGGGTCCGTCGCGAGCCAGTTGCGAACCTTGGCGGCCCGCTCCCCACTAGTGGGGGCGGAAAATGCGCCCTGGGTCAGGTCATCGAGTTGTTGTTGTGCGGGGGAAAGTTGGCTCACGGTATTCAGAAGATTTCTACAAACCGCGTATTGTCCCTCATGCCCGCCAACCTGACGGGACAAGAACCTAGGGATTCTCCTGCTGTGAGTCAAGTCTGTTTTGATTTATGCTCCACATCGAACATGAACTTTAATTCATGATTTCTGACCAAATATTGCAATAGGAGCACTTTATGACCACCCGTCGCCATCTGTTGACCCAATCTGCTGCCCTCGCTGGTGCGGCTGCCACCACCAGCGTTTTGTTGCCCAGCGCTGCACAAGCCCAAAGCGGCAAAGTTCGCGTCGGCCTGATGCTGCCCTACACCGGCACTTTCGCCCAGTTGGGTGTGGCCATTGAAAACGGCATCCGCATGGCCATCAACGAGCAAGGCGGAAAACTCGGTGGGCGTGAAGTGGAATTCTTCAAGGTGGACGACGAATCCAACCCTGCAAAAGGCGTGGAAAACGCCAACAAACTGGTGCAAGGCGACAAGGTCGATGTGATCATCGGCACTGTGCACTCCGGCGTGCAGATGGGCATCCACAAAGTGGCACGTGACACCGGTGTGCTGAGCCTCATCCCCAACGCAGGCGTGCATGCGGCCACCCGCGCCCTGTGCGCTCCCAACGTTTTCCGCACCAGCTTCTCCAACAGCCAGCCCACCCGCGCACTGGGCAAGGTGATGGTGGACAAGGGCCACAAAAAGGCCGTCTGGATCACCTGGAAGTACGCCGCAGGCGACGAGGCCTTTGAAGGCTTCAAGGAAGGCTACCTCGCTGCTGGCGGAACCATCGTCAAGGAACTCTCCCTGCCCTTCCCCAACGTGGAGTTCCAGGCCCTGCTGACCGAAATCGCCTCCATCAAGCCCGATGCCGTGGCCTGCTTCTTCGCAGGTGGTGGCGCAGCCAAGTTCATGAAAGACTACGCCGCTGCGGGCCTCAAGGGCAAGATCCCCCTGTATGGCTCAGGCTTCCTGACCGAGGGTGTCATTGAGGCTGCCGGACCTGCTGCCGAGGGCGTGCTGTCCACCCTGCACTACAGCGATTCGCTCGACACCCCCCGCAACAAGAAATTCCGCCTGGAATACGCCAAGGCCTTCAAGATGCAGCCCGACGTGTATGCCGTGCAAGGCTACGACACGGGTCTGCTGCTGGTGCAAGGTGCCAATGCCGTCAAGGGCGACTTCAGCAAGAAGACCGACATGATCAAGGCCATGGAAGGTGCCACCATCGACAGCCCGCGTGGCAAGTGGAGCATGAGCAAGGCTCACAACCCCGTGCAAGACATCTACCTGCGCCAAGTGGTTGGCAAAGAAAACAAGGTGATCGGCGTGGCTGCCAAGGCACTGTCTGACAGCGGCGCTGGCTGCAAGATGGGCTGAACGCGCCCTTGACCCCTTCGAAAAACCGCCTCAGGGCGGTTTTTTTCTTGGGCAAACAGGCTCAGTGATGGATCAGCCTTGAAAGTCTTGCCGCGAGAAGTGCACCTACCACAGCGGTGGCAGCGCACATCCAGAACACCGCTGCAAGGCCGTATTGTTCGCTCAGCACACCGCCCAGCAGCGAACCCAGCACGCCTGTACTGCCGTACGCCACCACGGTGTAAAGCGCTTGCCCGCGCCCGCGCAGCTTGCCCGGGAAATAGTGGCTGATGAGGGCCACATTGGCCGTGTGGTGCGTGGCAAAGGTGAAGGCATGCAGCATTTGCACGGCCACCAGCAACCACCACACATGCCCCCACTGCGCCGTCACCCCCATGCGCAAGGCAGTGAGTGCTGAACACAGGACCACCCAACCCGAAAGGCTCAACAAGGGCAGCCAGCGCGCCTGCGTGGAAAACCAGACGATCTCGGCCAGCACGCTGATGGCCCAAAGCAAGCCAATCGCCGTTTTGCTGTAACCGAGCGAATCAAGATACAGCGAGAAAAAGGCGTACAGGCCGATGTGCGAGAGCACATGAAAAAACGCCGCTGCCAACAACAGTTGCACCTGCGGGTTGCGCAGCACATTGGCAAGAGGCGGATGCGCCTCGTTCGCATGGTGATCTTCGCGCAGATCAGGCATCCACCAAACGCTGGCCGACACCACGGCCAGGCTCACCCAGGCCCATGCCACAAAGCTCGATAGCCCGTCTCGCTCGAACCACCAGCCCGCCAGCACCACAGTCACCAGGAAACCCGCCGATCCGCACAAGCGCACACGCCCGTACAGGCGGGCATCAAACTGCCCGCCACGGGTAACGAGGTGCGACATGGTGGTTTCGCTCAAGGGAACCAGTGCGCTGTTGTGGGTGAACATGAGCAGCATCACCACGGCCAGCCAGATGAGCTGGTGCGTGACCGCATCAAAGGCCAGTGATGCGGATGCCAGCAGCGACACGCTCGCACACCAGCGCATGAGTCGTACACGCTCGCCAGAGTGGTCAGACAGCCAGCCCCAGAGATAGGGTGCAAACAGGCGGGTGGCCGACTGGGCGGCCGTGATGAGGCTGATGGCGATCAGGCCGTAGCCGAGGTCTTTCATCCACAGCGGCAGATAGGTGTTGAAAAAGCCGATGTGCGCAAAATAGCTCGCGTTGAGTAGCGCAAAAGGGGCAAGCTGCCGCAAGGGGCTGGCAGCGGTTTGGCTTGGACTCATGCCCGGCAGCAAGCGTGGCCTGGAGCGCCCTGCCCGCTCAATCGTGCGCCGGAATCTGCGGCGTGCTCACACGCACGTCACCGCACTGCGCCCGGTGCAGCAGGGCGTGGTCGATGAGCACCAGCGCCAAAAGCGCCTCGGCAATCGGCGTGGCGCGGATGCCCACACAGGGGTCGTGGCGGCCCTTGGTGATGAGTTCGAGCGGTTGGCCCTCGACGTCGATCGTCTGGCGCGGCACAAGAATGGAGCTGGTGGGCTTGACGGCGATGCTGACCTCGATGTCCTGCCCGGTGCTGATGCCGCCCAGAATGCCACCTGAGTTGTTGCTGCGAAAACCTTTGGGCGTGAGTTCGTCGCCGTGCTGGCTGCCGAGTTGCTGCACACTCTTGAAGCCCGCACCAATCTCCACGCCCTTGACGGCGTTCAGGCCCATCATGGCGTGGGCGATGTCGGCATCGAGCCGGTCGTAGAGCGGCTCGCCCAAACCCACAGGCACACCCTGCGCGACCACCCGCAAGCGGGCACCGCAGGAGTCGCCCGTCTTGCGCAGCGAGGACATGTAGTCTTCCAGCGCCGAGACATCGGCCACCGGGGCGAAGAAGGGGTTGTTGGGCACATGGGCCCAGTCTTCAAAACCGATTTCCTGCGTGCCGATGGCCGTCATGCAGCCCTTGATTTGCACGCCGAATTTTTCGGCCAGCCATTTCTTGGCCACGGCACCGGCTGCCACCGTGGGCGCTGTCAGTCGGGCGGAGGAGCGGCCCCCACCGCGTGGATCACGGATGCCGTACTTTTGCCAGTAGGTGTAGTCGGCATGTCCGG
>JBJOKU010000147.1:0-4520 GCA_046045925.1 Pseudomonadota bacterium | reverse complement strand
ATGCAGCACCCGCCACACATCAATGTGATCGTCTCGCTCCATGTAAAACACCAGATACGGATACCGCGTCAATGGCCAACTGCGCAGGCCGGGCAGTTGGAGTTCGTGGGCGTAGTGGGGTGAGCCACTTGCGGGGTGGTTGCCGATGTGTGCGTAGGCTTGCTGAAGCGCATCCACAAACCCAAGTGCGACAGATTCACCGGCCTCGACCAGATACCAGTCGATAGCTTGGTTGGTGTCTCGACTGGCTTGCTCCCTGGGTATCACTTGTTTTGTTTTCAATTCGGCTGGCTCATTCAGGCGGCTTTGCGAACACGTTTTCGGAGTCGGTCAAAGTAGGCCGCGTCGGCGGGGGCATCAGGCGGTGAGTTGGCACCAGCGAGCAGCAGGCCGCGCAGTTGCTGGCGGTCTTGGTCTTTGCGGATGAGTTCGCGCACGTATTCGCTGCTGGTGCCGTAGCCGCGCTGGCTGACCTGATCGTCCACAAATGACTTGAGGGTGTCGGGCAGTGAGATGTTCATGGTGCTCATGTGTATGAGCATATTCGTTTTGGCAAAATTTGGCAAACTCGCCATCAGCCAAAAGTTTCTCCCTATACTGCCCCCATGAAAACCTGTTCCCAGCACTACATCAACGGCCAATGGGTGGCCGCTCAATCCGCCCAGACTTTGCCTGTCCACGACTCCAGCACCGAAGAGGTGATGGCCACGGTGCCTGCGGGCACGGCGGATGAGGCGCGTGCGGCGGTGGCTGCAGCGCATGCGGCGTTTCCGGCTTGGGCGGCGTTGTCAGTTGAAGAGCGTTGCGTGTTCATTGACCGCATTATTGAGGGGCTGAAGGCGCGGGGCGAAGAGCTGGCGCTGGCGATTGCCCGTGAGGTGGGCATGCCGCTCAAGCTGGCTTCGATGATCCAGGTGGGTGGCCCCATCGCCAACTGGAAGAGCGCGGCGCGTGCGGCGCGGCAGTTCCAGTGGCAAAAGCAGGTGGGCAACTCGCTGGTGGTGCGCGAGCCGGTGGGCGTGGTGGGTTGCATCACGCCGTGGAATTTTCCGCTCAACCAGATCACGCTCAAGGTTGCGCCCGCGCTAGCGGCGGGCTGCACGGTGGTGCTCAAGCCCAGCGAGATCGCGCCGGTGAATGCGCTGATCCTCGCCGAAATCATCCACGCGGCGGGCTTGCCTGCGGGCGTGTTCAATTTGGTCAATGGCCTTGGCCCCGAGGTGGGCGAGGTACTGGCGAGCGATCCGCGAGTGGACATGGTGAGCTTCACCGGCTCCACCCGTGCGGGCCGCCGCGTGGGCGAGCTGGCCAGCCAGAGCATCAAGCGCGTGGCGCTGGAGTTGGGCGGCAAATCGGCCAGCGTCATCCTGCCCGATGCAGACCTTGCCGCCGCCGTCAAAGGCAGCGTGTCGGCCTGCATGCTCAACAGCGGCCAGACTTGCTCGGCGCACACGCGCATGCTGGTGCACGAGAGCCAGCTCGCACAAGCCAAAGAGTTCGCCAAAGCGGCGATTGCCAAGCTGAACATTGGTCCCAGCCTCGAAGAAGGTACGCGCCTCGGCCCGCTGGTGAGCGCCGCGCAGCGCGACCGCGTGCTCGGGCTGATTGCGCAAGGCATTGCCGAGGGCGCAGAGGTGGTGGCCGGTGGCCGCACCACGCCCGCGCGGGATGTGGGCTATTTCGTGGAGCCGACGGTGCTGGTGGTGAAAGAAACCGACACGCTGGCCAAAGAAGAAATTTTCGGCCCGGTGTTGGTGATGATTGCCTACCGCGACGAGGCACACGCCATCGAGATTGCCAACAACACCATCTACGGTTTAGGCGGCGGCGTGTGGGGCGGCGACGATACCCACGCCGTGGCCGTGGCGCGGCAGATCCGCACCGGCCAGGTGGACATCAACGGCGGCCCCTTCAACAACAACGCGCCCTTCGGCGGCTACAAGCAATCAGGCAATGGCCGCGAGGGCGGCGTGTACGGGCTGGAAGAGTTTCTGGAATACAAGGCGATGCAGTTCAAGGAAGGATCGTCGCAATTGCCGTCGTAATCGCCGCTCTTCTCCGCTGTTGATCCGGTTCTGGGTGGTAGCATTCACCAAACCATGACAAACAAGGAGGAGATGGATGTCTGAACCGACCAATAGAAGGCCCGTCAAGAGTAGGGCCAGTGCTTGGGCTAATGCGGCTGCTACTGCTCTGATTCGTACAGGAGTCAGTCCCAATCAAATTTCCGTGACCAGTGCCTGCTTTGCCGGGCTGGGGGCTTGGGCATTAATGAGTACAAGCAATCCGTGGTTCCTCGTTTCAGCCATTGTTTGCATTCAGTTGCGATTGATTTGCAATTTGCTGGACGGTATGGTCGCCATTGAAGGTGGGAAAAAATCTGCGGTCGGTGAGCTTTACAACGAATTCCCTGATCGGATCGCAGACACTCTCTTGCTTGTGGCAATGGGGTATCACGTTTCACATCCATCATGGGGCTGGTGCGCTGCCTTGTTGGCTGCCCTGACAGCGTATGTGCGTGTGTTTGGGGGCTCGCTTGGCCTGCCTCAAGATTTCAGGGGACCTATGGCCAAGCAACACCGTATGGCCGTTCTGACTTTGGCTTGCATGGGCGGAGTGGTCGAGGCCATTGCTGAAACAGGAACGCAAATTGCGATGACGCTTGGGATGATCGTCATCCTGCTTGGTGCAGCGATGACCTGCATCACCCGGACTCTGGGGATTGTTCGTCTCTTGGAGAAAAAGTGATGTGGATTGGGCGGTTTCTCACATTTCTAGTGCGTTTGCTTTTTGGCATCAGAGCCCTGTATTGGCGTTCAATGCCGCCGGTCGGCCAGTCCATCTACTTCGCAAATCATTCGAGCCACGCAGATACGATTGCTTTGTGGTCCGCAATTGATCCATCCGAACGTCTCAATGTCAGGCCCGTTGCAGCGCTTGACTATTGGGGCTCGGGCATCATGCGCCGCTACGTGGCGCTGCAAGGGTTAAATGCAATCTTGATCGATCGCGACGGCAAGTCAGAGAGCAACCCGCTGGCTCCTGTCCAACAGGCATTGGACGAGGGATATTCCATCATTGTGTTTCCGGAGGGTACGCGGAACGCATCGCCGGTGCCGGGGCCATTCAAATCTGGGTTGTACTGGCTTGCTCGCAGTCACCCGAATGTTCCGTTGGTTCCAGTGTATCTAGATAACCTGCATCGCTGCTTGCCCAAGGGAAGTTGGCTGCCGGTGCCTTTGGCATGCACTGTCAGATTCGGTGAGTCCATTCAGTTAGAACCTGATGAGGGCAAATTCCAGTTCTTGCATCGTGCCCATCAAGCGCTGGTTGATCTCTCATGAGTACTATGAACAAATATCTTTGGCTTGCTGGCGGGGTCGTCGCTATTTTGCTGGTCGCGAGCTTGGTAGGCTTTCTGCTCTTACGCAAACTGGGCCCTGCGAACGCTACCGTTACTAATTTGAACGCCAGAATCAGGGCCTGGTGGGTGATGGTTGGCATATTTTTCGGCGCTGCCTGGTTGGGGCAAACCGTGACGGTGCTTTTATTCGCATTGACCTCATTTCTTGCCCTCCGCGAATTCATCACCCTCACCCCGACCAAGCCGGGAGATCACCGCGCACTTTCCATTTCATTTTTTGTCCTGTTGCCGGTTCAGTATGGGTTGGTGCATGAGCACTGGTATGGCGTATTCTCGATTTTTCTTCCGGTTTATGGTTTTCTCTTGTTGCCCTCTCTGAGTGTGTTGGCGCAGGACACGGAAGACTTCTTGTTGCGCGCTGCCAAGATCCAATGGGGAGTCATGATTTGCGTTTATTGCATTAGCCATGCGCCTGCATTGCTGATGCTTCAGATACCCGGATATGAAGGGCAAAACGCCTTGTTGCTGTTTTACCTGCTGTTTGTCGTGCAAATCAGCGATGTGATGCAGTATGTGTTCGGAAAGCTGTTCGGGAATCGAAAAATCGCTCCGATTGTCAGTCCATCTAAAACAGTGGAAGGGTTAGTGGGGGGAGCTTTATCCGCCACAGTCTTTGGCGCGGCTATGTGGTGGATCACACCGTTTACCCCCCTCCAGTCAGCGGGCATGGCCGCTGCGATTGTCGTCATGGGATTTTTGGGGGGCTTGGTCTTGTCTGCTGTGAAACGCAGCATGGGGGCCAAGGATTGGGGAACGATGATTGAGGGTCACGGTGGAACGCTTGACCGAATGGACTCTGTTTGCTTTGCTGCCCCGGTATTCTTTCACTTGACCCGATATTTCTTCACCTCGTAATGGGTATCTCTTCTTGACCGATTGAGCTGATACATGAAGATCGATTTCAATCGCCCATGACCCGCCCCTCGCGCCGGGGGTCTGCGCCCCCGAACCAGCCTTGGGGTGTGCGTGTGATGGCTTGCAGGCCGCTGGTCATGTCGATCTCCCTGACCTCGTGGCCTTTGTCCTTGAGGGCTTGCACTGTGGATGCGGGCAAGCGCCCCGTTTCCAGCAGAACGGGGCCTCCTGTGCTGCCGAA
>JBJOKU010000146.1:0-4539 GCA_046045925.1 Pseudomonadota bacterium | reverse complement strand
AACACCAATTTGAGGCCGACGCCTATGCCGTGAGCCAGGCCAGCGGGCAAGACCTCGGCAATGCGCTGCTCAAGCTCTACGACGACAACGCCAGCACGCTCACGCCCGATCCGCTGTTCGTCAAGTTCTACTATTCACACCCGCCCGCCTCTGAGCGACTGGCGCGGTTCTACGCCCCCGAGCCAGCCCATGCCCAGTGACCTGAAGCAAACCGACTGGGCGCAGCAGCCGCGCCGTGTGGCGTTCAACGCGGTGCAGGTCGTCACAGCCATGGCCGAACTGCCGGGTTGGATGCTGAGCGGCGAAGGCAAAGACATCGCGCTCTCGCGCAACTATCGTTTTGCCAATTACCTCGAAGCGCTGAGCTTTGCGCAGGCCGTTGGCTTTATGGCGGAGCGGCAAAATCATCACCCGCGCTTGGTCGTTGAATGGGGACGCTGCACGGTGGAATGGAACACGCATGATGCGGGCGGCATTACTGCCAGCGACATCGAGTGCGCCCGCCTGACCGACGCCCTGCTCGCACCCGCCAGCGCGGACTCTGCCGCCCGATGAGCAAACACCACACCGCCCCTGCTGCCGCGCGTGCAAGCGCTGCTGAGCTGCTGGAAGGCCTGGTCGTGGCCAGCTATGGCCGCCATGTGGTGGTGGAAGACGATGCGGGTGTGAGGCGCATTTGCCACCCGCGCGGCAAGAAATCGCAATGCGTGGTGGGCGACCGGGTGCTGTGGCTCCCCAGCACCGACGAGGGCACCATCGAGCGCGTGCAAGAGCGGCGCAACCTGCTCTACCGGCAAGACGAGATCCGCACCAAATCGTTTGCGGCCAATCTGGACCGCGTGCTCATCCTCACCGCCGCCGAGCCCGAGTTCTCCGAGCACCAACTCGCCCGTGCGCTGATCGCCTGCGAGGCCGAGCACATCACACCCCTCATCGCGCTCAACAAGCAGGACCTTGCCGAGCCGTTTCAGCGCGCCTGGAAACGCCTAGCCGCCTACCGCGAGGCGGGCTACACCGTGCTGCCGCTGGCGCTGAAAACCCGGCCCGATGAAAGCCGCGAATCATTCATGCAGCATCTGGCGGGCAAGACCACGCTGGTGCTCGGCCCCTCGGGCACCGGCAAAAGCACGCTGGTCAACCTGCTCGTGCCCGAAGCACAGGCCGCCACCAACGACATCTCGCAGGCGCTCAACTCGGGCAAGCACACCACCACCAGCACCTCTTGGTACTGGGTGGGGGCAGAGCGAACCACCGCGCTGATCGACTCACCCGGCTTTCAGGAATTTGGCCTGCACCACATCGCCCCCATGCAGCTCGCCGCCTGCATGCCCGACCTCAAGCGCCATGTGGCCGAGTGCAAGTTCTACAACTGCACCCACATGCACGAACCGGGCTGCGGCATCATCCGCCACGTCGAGCAACTCAAGACCAGCGCAGCGGACGACACTGATGAAAACGCCACGCAAAAAGCGTGGCGCTACCAGATCTACCGCGACCTCTTTGCCGAACTCAGCGCGGCCCCGAGGTATTGATCCAGTTCACCATGGCGCTGGCCTGATCGCCCGGCGCGGCTGATTTGGCCGCAAGGCCTTGCACCACCCCTTCACGATTGGCCGCAGGCTGGTTCTGGCTGACCTTGGCTTTGCCCTCGAGGCGGGTGATGGTGATCTCGATGCCGACGATGGCTGAGAGCATTTTGTCGATGTAGTCGGCGGGGGCGTCGTCAATCGACCACGGTTTTTCAAAGCCCGCTTCGTGCGTGGCCGTGAGGCGGCTCACCAGACTGCGCAGCCAAGCGGCATCGTCCACCACGCGCAATCTGCCCCAAGCGTGCACGACAGCGTAGTTCCACGTGGGCACCACCTTGCCGTGCTCGCGCTTGGTCGGGTACCAGCCGGGGCTGATGTAGGCCTGCGGCCCGTTGAAGATGGCGAGCACTTCCTGCGCCACATCCACCTCGCGCCACAACGGGTTGGCCCGCGCCACATGGCATTGCAGCACGCCATGCTCGCCTTGCTCGGGCACCAGCAGCATGGGCACATGGTTGGCCACCATGCCCTCTGCGGACTGCGCCACCAGCGTGGCCAGCGGATGCTCGCGCATGAGCTGGTGCATGGGTGCGGGGTCGTTCAGGCGAAAGTGCTCGGGCTGGTACATGCTGGCCTCTCAAAGCCATCTTCTGACTTGTTGGGTGTAGGCCATGTACTCATCGCCAAAGCGCTGAGCAAGGGCACGCTCCTCAGGCCCGATCTGGAAGCGGTTGATGTAGGCCACAAACAGGGGAAGCCCCACCAGCGAAAGCGGGTTGAGCAACATGACCGCCCAGCCCGCGAGAACGATGGCCATGCCCAGATACATCGGGTTGCGGCTGAAGCGGTAAAAGCCGGTGCGGACAATCAGCGAGGCCTTGCCGGGGTTGAACGGGCTCGGGCTGGTTTTGCGCCAGATGAAGTTGAGCAGGCAATAGACATCCATCGCAAAGCCGCAAAAGACGATCAGGCCACCCACCGCTTGGGCAAGGCGTGGATCAAACGGCAATCGCAGGCCGGGTATCAGCAAGTCCAGCCAAAGCATCAATGCGCCAGTGGCAAACATCACAATGGGCGGAGGAATCCGGTTTTCGAGCAATTTCATCGCGCACAGACGACGGGTCAGCCGAGGAACTTGGCCAGTGTCAGCAGCGCGAGAAGCACCATCCACAACACCACCGAACGCCACACCAAGCCCACCACAGAGCGCAGGTGGGCCTGTACAGGGGCTGCACCTGGCGTACTGGCACTGCTGTCCCCGGCAACGGGGTCCGGCTCCACCTTGAGCGACTGGCCACCCAGACGCACGCCCATGGCCCCAGAGGTGGCGGCGAGAATCACGCCGTCGTTGTCACTGCGGCCTTCAACAGCGAGCGTTTGCGCATAGTTGCGCCAGCAATCCACTGCGTCTTCAAAGTTGCCCACGACGGCAAATCCCAACGAGGTGGCACGCGCAGGCACGTGATCCAGAACACTCCATGTTTGCAGCGCAACATCCAGCAAGGTGCCATCGCTCATGGGGGTACCGTCTTCGCTGAGTGCAGGCGAGCGCCAGAACCGGGGCATCCATTCGGCGAATCGGTACAAAACGGCACCACAGGGCCCGAGTCCCAGCGCTGCCAGCACCGCAAACCACAAGAACACCCCAAGTACATGACGGTGCGCCGACAACACAGAATGCTCGATGACATGTCGCACGATCTCGCTGCGCGGCAGGTCGCCGGACTGGACCTTCAGGCCCGGGTACTTCCATTCAGCCAGCAATTGGCGAGCTGTTTCTTCATCGCCCTGATCCAGTGCGTCTCGAATGGCGGTGAAGTGATGGCTGAACTGGCGAAAACCCAGTGTGAGATACAGCACAACCACATTCCAGCACCATGCAAGGATGAGGCTCCAGCCGGCCAGCAGCCAATAGATAAGTGCACTCAGCAGCACTGGCACACCCACCGTCAGGGCCCAGGTGGCCCAGGCATGGTTGCGTCCCCCCGCGTAGGTTTGACGCCACAACCAGCGCCCCCATACCGCCATCAACCGGTGAACCCAATTGTCAGGGGCCAAGGGCTTGGCTTGTTCAATCAGCAGCGCAACGAGGACGGCCAGAAAACTCATGCGCGGATCATACGATGTCAGGCGCTCATGAAGCGGTAGAAATTGCGCAGCATGCCCGCCGTGGCACCCCAGATGTAGCGCTCGCGTCCGTTGGCCGGGTCCAAATAGGGCATGGAGAACCACTCGCGCTCGATGCCGTTGAAGGCATAGCGGTGCCGGTAATGGTTGGCCGGGTTGAGCAAAAAAGAAAGCGGTACCTCAAAGGCTTCGTCCACCTCCTGCGGGTTGAGCGTGAGCGTGTGTGCGGGCTCCACCAGCGCCACCACAGGCGTGATGTAAAAGGCCGTGCCCGTGACGTAGCGGCTCAAGCGCCCGATGGGCTCGATGTGCTGCTGATCCAGCCCCACCTCCTCCCAGGCTTCGCGCAGGGCTGCGTCTTCCGGGCTGGCATCGGTGTCATCCACTTTGCCCCCGGCAAACGCCACCTGCCCGGCATGCGTGTTCATGTGGCTGGCTCGTTGGGTGAGCAACAAGGCGGGCTCGTCTCGCATCACCAGCGCCACCAACACGGCCGCTTCTGCCGGGGCGCGGTCTGAGAAACGATGCTCGAACTGCACTTCGGGCGTCCACACGGGTGGGTTGGAAAAGCGCTCGCGCAGGGCCGCCGCCTGATATGCAGCGGATGCCACGGCAGGCAGATGTGCATCCACGCCCACCACCGGCACCTTGCGTGGGTCGAAATTGGGCAGCTTGGACAGCGAGGTGGAGGCAGTCATGCGTTGAGTGTAGTGGCTGCTTTGCGTCGCCTTGCCGGGGTTGTCGCCCGCGTGCAAGCGGAAAAATCAGGCGAAAAAAAACCGCCTGCAATGCAGACGGTTTTTTGTGGGCCAGCCAGCAGCTTACGCGGCAGACTTGTGCACCAGCTTTTCCTTGATGCGGGCGCTCTTGCCGCTGCGCTGAC
>JBJOKU010000145.1:0-4566 GCA_046045925.1 Pseudomonadota bacterium | reverse complement strand
GTTGCAGACCACGTACTTTTGCGCGGACTGCGCCTGCATCACCGTGCGCCACTTGATGCCAGTGGGAAAGGCCGCACCACCGCGCCCGCGCAGGCCGGAGTCGAGCACCTCTTGCACGATGGCGGGAGAGCCTGAGCTTCCAACCGCTGAGTGGATTGCTGCGCTGCCGTCGTGCAGCATTTGCACCGCGCGGCGCAAACCTGCCCAGCCGCCGTGCGCCTCGTAGTCGGTAAGCGACAGCGGGTCTGTCACGCCCATGCGGGCGAAGGTGAGGCGCTCTTGTTTGGCGAGATACGGAATCTGCTCGGTGAGGCCGAGGTAAAGCGGATGACTTGCGCCTTGGACTTTGGGGGCGCTTTGCTTCGTCTCAAACCGTTCGCCCTGAGCTTGTCGAAGGGTCTGGGTGTGCTGCGCTTCGACAGGCTCAGCACGAACGGGCACATTGACTGAAGCGCCCAGCATTTCGGAGTCGAACAAGCCAGGCACATCGCTCTCACTCACCGGCCCGAAGGCCACGCGGCCTTGGGGTGTTTGCACCTCCACCAAAGGTTCCAGCCAGAACAGGCCGCGAGAGCCATTGCGCACCAGGTCGAGGGCAATGCCGCGTTGTGCAGCTTCACGGGCGATGGCTTGCGCCACTTCATCAGCACCCACAGCGAGTGCGGCGGAGTCGCGGGGCACAAAGATTTTCACGGCACTCATGCGGTCACCCCGCTTGAGGCAGGTGCGGACTCGGCCACGGGTGCGAGCAATTGCGCCAGCCGTTCGGGCGTGACGCGGGCATGCAGCCGCTCGTCAATCTGCACGGCAGGCGAACTCGAGCACAGGCCCAGGCAATACACGGACTCCAGCGACACTTGCCCGTCTTCGCGGGTGCTGTGCGAGACACAGCCCAGCGTTTTTTCGGCCAAGGCCAGCAAGGCTTCGGAGCCGCAAGCCTGACACGACTCGGCGCGGCACACCTGAACCACGTGTTTGCCTGGCGGCGTGCTGCGAAAGAAGTGGTAATAGGTGATGACACCGTGCACTTCGGCACGTGAGAGGTTGAGCGCGCGGGCGATGGGCGGCACCGCCTCCGTCGGAATGTATCCGCGCAGCTCCTGCACGGCATGCAACAGCGGCAGCAGCGCGCCGGGTTGGCTGGCGTGCTCAGCGAGCAAGGGCGCGAGCCAGTCAGGCACGGGCGCGGTTTGGGTGGTGGGCACGACGGGTTTCATGGTCATTGGGCTTGGGCGAGTGACATTCATGTGCTGTCACAGCATATTGAAACTCGCCCAATCATCAATCCAAAGCCATAATCTAGCCAGTTAAACATCAAAGTTATGCTTTCAAGAGCATAAATACCGATGCACAAAGTTTCCATCCAGCCCCAATGGACGATCAGCGATGCCGCCGGGCAAAACCTCTCGGTGCGCTTGCTGGAGTTGCTGTCGGACGTGCATGAGCACGGCAGCCTGTCGGCATCGTGTCGCGCCACGGGTTCGTCTTACCGCCATGCCTGGAACCTGATTGAGCAGGGCGAAAAGCAGCTCGGCCTCACGCTCTTGCAGCGCGAGCGCGGTCGTGGTTCGCGTCTCACCCCGCTGGGCGAAAAGCTGGTGTGGGCCACGCGGCGTGTGCAGGCCCGCTTGTCGCCCCTTTTGGAAAGCCTGGCCTCCGAGCTGGAGACCGAGTTGCAAAAAGTGCTGGCCCCGCAGAGCACGGCGCTGCGCATCCACGCCAGCCACGGCTTTGCGGTGGAAAAACTCATCGAAACGCTGGGCGACCAAGGGCATGTGGTGGACCGCAAATACATGGGCAGCCTGGAAGCCGTGGCCTCACAACGGGCCGGGCATTGCGATCTGGCCGGGTTTCACATTCCCGTGGGCGAGTTCGAGGCCACGGCCCTGTCGCACTACGCCAAATGGCTCGATGCGCAACACAGCCGCCTCGTGCATGTGGCCACGCGCACGCAGGGGCTGATGGTGGCCGCAGGCAACCCGGCGGGCATTCGCCGCGTAGAAGACATTGCCAAGCCAGGGGTGCGCTTCGTCAACCGGCAGGCAGGCTCGGGCACGCGGTTTTTGCTTGAATGCCTGCTGCGCAAAGAAGGCGTGAAGCCTCAAAAAATCGAAAACTTTGAGCAAGGCGAATTCACCCACGCGGCGGTGGCCGCCTTCATCGCCAGCGGCATGGCCGATGCGGGCTTTGGGGTCGAAACCCCGGCGCGGCGCTTCAACCTTGATTTCATTCCGGTGGTGCAAGAGCGCTACTTTCTGCTTTGTACCGACGAGGCGCTGGCGCAACCGCTCTTGCAAGCCGCGCTCGAAGTGATGCTCAGCGCCGAATTCCAGCAAGCCGTGAATGCGCTGCCAGGTTACAGCGCCGAGCGCTGCGGCCTTGTGCAGACAGTGGGGGAAGCGTTTGGCGGGTTGATCAATCGCTGAGTGCAAGTCGCTCGAAAGCACACTCAGCGATAATCTCGCCCCATGAGCCTGCAAACCCTGCGTCAAGCCAAATTCCTCGCCCGCCTTGTGCTGGTATGGTTTGTGCTGTCGCTCGGCCTTGCCATTGCTTCGCCGATGGTCAACCCCAACGGGTCGCAATTGATTTGCTCGGGCACATCGGTCAAGCTCATCAACGCAGATGGCGGCGAGGCTTCTTCCGGCCACACCCTGGACTGCCCGCTGTGTTCGCCTGGTGCAGCGTCCGTGCTGGAGTTGAACCAGAGCTTCGCGTTTTCTTCTCCGCTTTCCCAAGCGCTTTCGCGCGATATGGCAGCGTACATTGCTGCCACCACTGTCGCGCCTTTCTCGGCACGTGCGCCTCCTTTCTCTCTCTGACTTCGTTCGTTGACTGCGCAGGTATTGCCCAGCGCGGTTTCGTGTTGCCAAGTGAGAGAGTTTCATGCACAAAAATCAAATTGCTGCGGCGGTGACCGTGGTGTGTTCTTCCTTCTGTTTTTCTTCGCTCGTGTTCGCTCAGGGCGTAGCCACCGATGCCCAACTCAAACCTGTGGTGGTGTCTGACACCCGCAGTCAGCTGGACCCCAACCTTCCCAGCAGCACCGCTGGCAAGACGGCGGCCGATCTGGACGAGCAAAATCTGTTCAACCCGGAAGATGCGCTGCGCTATCTGCCCAGCACTACGGTTCGCAAACGCTACTTCGGGGATCGCAATTCCAACGTAGGCGGGCGCAGTCATGGCGTGCTGGAGCCGGGGCGATCGCTGGTGTACGTGGATGGCTATCTGATCTCCAGTTTTCTGGGCCGCTTTGATGCCCCGCGCTGGAACATGATCAACAACGAGGCCATTGAACGCGTGGATGTGCTGTACGGCCCCTTCTCGGCAATTTATCCGGGCAACTCGATCGGATCAACCACAGTGGTGACCGAGCGCAAGCCGCAGGGTTTTGAGGCATCGGTGGGTGTGAAATACAACCATCAGCGGTTTAGTGAATACGCAACGAATGACAATTACGGCGGAAGCATGGCCTCGGCGCGTCTGGCATCGCGCCTTGAATCAGGCCTGTGGTACTCACTTGCCGTGCAACACCAAGACACGACAGGCCAGCCCATGGGGTTTGCCAATGTGCTGCGCACAGACACTTGCCCCGCCGCCAGTAAGACCTGTTGGACGACGGTGATTCCCGTAGGCAGCACTTTGGTTTCGGGCTTCTCCTACGATGCCGATCCCAAGGGTGTTGCGCGGGGTGTTTTTGGAGCCACCACGATTGATCACACCGTACAAGACACCTACAACCTGCGCCTGGGTTTCGATCTTTCGCGCACCCAGGAAATTGAAGGCAGACTATCTTGGTGGGACAGCAAGAGCCGGGTGCGCAATCAATCGTATCTACGTGACGCAGCAGGCAATACCATTTGGAGCGGGGTGGTCAATGACGGCGTGAACAACTTCACCATTCCGGTGGGGAGCACCAGTGTGCCGGGCAGTGGCACTTACGTGACTAATCCGTTTGCCCCTAGCTCACGCGATGAAACGCATCTGCAATTGGGGGGCACCTGGAAGACCAAAAACGAAAAGGGCTGGAATGCTTCTGTTGTGGCCACGCGTTACAGCATTCTGCGCGACGTAAACCGGCAAGCGGCTCAAGCCGAGCCTATTGCGGCCAATGGCGGCGTGGGTACGGTCACACACCGCGAAGGCACGGGCTGGAACACGTTTGAGGTACAGGGAGCCTACACCCCCTTCAGGGGCGATTTTGGCGATGGAAAGCATGCGCTGGTGTTTGGCTGGCATCGCAACAGCTACCAACTGAAGAACATCGTCAACAACGCCACCGACTGGCGCAGCACCGAGACGACGCTGAATCAACAGTACCTGGGGCAGACCACTGTGAACGCCCTGTATGCGCAAGATGCCTGGAAGTTTGCGCCTGATTGGACACTGACCGCAGGGTTGCGCTACGAGGACTTCAAGTCTTATGACGGCTACACTTTCGCCACAGGAGCGACATCTGTCTCCTATGCGGGTCGCCACCTCACGGCCAACAGCCCCAAGGCTTCACTGGCCTGGGCGGTGAAAGAAGATACCCTGCTCAAAGTCAGCTTGGGCCGGGGGGTGAGA
>JBJOKU010000144.1:0-4597 GCA_046045925.1 Pseudomonadota bacterium | reverse complement strand
GCGGCAAGGCCAAGTACAGCTCCATCTTCAATTACCCCACGCTCAACTGGGCCGATGTGGGCGTGATCGGCTGGCTGGTGGACGGCGCAGCCATCATGAACCAGATTCCGCTGTGCCGTTGCAGCTACGGCCCCTACGCCCGCGCCATGATCCGCGTGTGCAAGGAAGAAAGCTTTCACCAACGCCAAGGCTACGAAGCCCTGCTGGTGATGATGAAGGGCACCGAAGAGCAGCGCGAGATGGTCCAAGACGCGGTCAACCGCTACTGGTGGAAGTGCCTCGCCATGTTCGGCCCGCCCGATGCCGATAGCCCCAACAGCGCGCAAGGCATGCGCTGGGGCATCAAGCGCATCTCCAACGACGACCTGCGCCAGAAGTTCATCGACGCCACCGTGCCCCAAGCCAAGGTGCTGGGCGTGACCCTGCCCGACCCCGACCTGAAGTGGAACGAAGAGCGCGGCCACCACGACTACGGGCAAATTGACTGGGACGAATTCTGGGCCACCGTCAACGGCCACGGCCCCATGAACCGCGAGCGCCTCGCCACCCGCGTGAAAGCCTGGAACGACGGAGCCTGGGTGCGCGAAGCCGCCCTCGCCCACGCCCGCAAGCAAGAACAACGCAACCTGAAGGAAGCAGCATGAGCCCGACAAACACCGTTCGCCCTGAGCCTGTCGAAGGGCAAAAAACCACCGCGAAGGCACTGAGCGAGTGGCCGCTTTGGGAAGTCTTCACCCGCAGCAAGCAAGGCCTGGAGCACAAGCACTGCGGCAGCCTGCACGCCAGTGACGCGCAACACGCGCTGCAAATGGCCCGCGACGTGTACACCCGCCGCCAGGAAGGCGTGAGCATCTGGGTGGTGCGCTCGGTGGACATCACCGCCAGCGACCCGCACGACAAGGGCGTGCTCTTCGAGCCCATGGCCGACAAGATCTACCGCCACCCGACCTTCTACGAAATTCCTGAAGAAGTGGGGCACATGTGATGAGCCTCGACTACATCCTGCATCTCGCCGACAACGCCGTCGTTCTCGGCCAGCGCAACGCCGAGTGGTGCGGCCACGGCCCCATCCTCGAAGAAGACATTGCGCTCTCCAACATGAGCCTGGACCACATCGGCCAGGCCCGCCTGCTCTACCAGCACGCCAGCACGCTCATTGATGCCGATCCGGCACTCCAAGCGAAATACAAGAAGCTGCCTCGCTTTGAGGGCGCGCTCACCGAAGACTCGCTCGCCTACTTCCGCGACGTGCCCGAGTTCCGCAACTACACCCTGCTGGAGCTGCCGCACAACACGGGCTTCGTGGGTTACGCCAAGACCGACATGGACTACGGCGCGACCATCGTTCGCAACTACCTCTTCAGCCAGTTGATGGTGCTGGTGTGGGCCGCGCTGCAATCGTCCAGTGATGCGCAGCTCGCCGCCATCGCCGCCAAGTCGCTCAAGGAAACCGGCTACCACCTGCGCCACAGCCGCGACTGGCTGGTGCGCCTGGGCGACGGCAGCGAAGAGTCCCACGCCCGCGTGCAGGCCGCGCTCGACTACTACCTGCCCTTCACGCAGGAGTTCTGGACCCCCAGCCCCGCAGAGCAGGCCGCACAGGCCAGCGGCGTGGGGGTGGAGATGGCCAGTCTCAAGGCCGCGTGGGATGCGCAAGTCGATGCCACACTGCTTGATGCCACACTGCGCCGCCCCGCCACTGGTGGCTACGTGAGCACCGGCAAGCTGGGCCTGCACTCCGAGCATCTGGGTTACCTGCTGGGTGAAATGCAAAGCCTCGCCCGCGCCCACCCCACGGCCACTTGGTGAGCGAAGTATGTCGTCTGTCCTCACCTGTGCCGTTCGCCCTGAGCCGCCAGCCCTGAGCGCCGTCGATGGGGTCGAAGGGCAGGGCTTCGACAAGCTCAGCCCGAACGGGCTAAAGGCGGAACTCGCGCACATCTGGCAACTGCTCGAACAGATTCCCGACCCGGAGATTCCGGTCGTGAGCCTGCGCGAGCTGGGCATCCTGCGCGATGTGCGGGCTGCGGCTGAAGGCACGGGCGTGGAAGTCATCATCACGCCCACCTACAACGGCTGCCCCGCCATGGAGCAGATCGAGGACGACATTCGCGCCACCCTGGCCCGCGAGGGCATCGCGGCCCGAGTCGTCTCGCAACTCGCCCCGGCATGGACCACCGACTGGATCAGCGACGAGGCGAAAGAAAAGCTGCGCAGCTACGGCATCGCACCACCGCACGCGACCGGGCACGCAAAGTCCCACGCCTGCGGGCAAGGCCAGGCATCGGTCGTGCAGTTCGCCACCCGCAGCAAACCGCAAGCCGTGCCCTGCCCGCAATGCGGCTCGCACAACACCACCGAAACCTCGCACTTCGGCTCCACCGCCTGCAAATCGCTTTACCGCTGCCTCGATTGCATGGAGCCGTTCGATTACTTCAAGCCATACTGAAACCGGCACGACGCACCACGACGAGAACCCCATGAGCACACCCCAATTCCACACCCTGCCCATCACCCGCGTCAGCCCCGAAGCAGCAGGCGCGGTCTCGCTGACCTTCTCTGTGCCGCCCGCACTGCGTGAGCAGTTTCAGTTTGAGCCGGGGCAGTTCCTCACGCTGCGCTCCACGGTCAAAGGGCGCGACATTCGCCGCAGCTACTCCATCAGCAGCCCACGTCAACTCTTTGCCGAGCGCGGCGAACTGGAGGTGGGCATTCGTCCGGTGGAAGGCGGCGTGTTCTCCAACTGGGCCGCGCAATCGCTCAAGAGCGGCGACACGCTGGCCGTGATGCCCCCCGATGGCCGCTTTGTGTCGCAGCGCCCGCGCGCCATTCACCGCGTGGGTTTTGCCGCAGGCTCGGGCATCACGCCCATTTTGTCCATCATGGCCACCACGCTGGCCGAGCAGCCGCACAGCAAGTTCACCCTCGTGTTTGGCAACCGCCGCATGAACAGCGTGATGTTCAACGAAGCGCTGCAAGACCTCAAGGACCAATACCCCAACCGCCTCACGCTCATCCACGTGCTCTCGCGCCAGGCGCAAGAAGTGCCTCTGCTCGAAGGGCGGCTCGATGAAGCCAAGGTCAAGGAAATCATCGACGCGCTGCTGCCCGCCGCCAGCATGGACGAAGTGTTCATCTGCGGCCCCGACGCGATGATCACCTCCACCGAAAACGCCCTGCTCGCCGCCGGCGTCAAGCCCGAGCGCATCCGCACCGAGCGCTTTTATTCGCCCGATGCACCGCAAGGCTGGCGCGAAGCCAGCGAGCAAACCGCCGCCGAAAAAGCGAAGAACGCCAAGAAGGTCAAACTCACGCTGGAACTCGACGGCAAGACGCACGAAATCGACATGCGCCGCGACGAAGCCATCCTCGACGCGGCGCTCAACGCGGGCCTCGACCTGCCCTACTCCTGCAAGGCCGGTGTGTGCTGCACCTGCCGCGCCAAGGTGAAATGCGGCGAGGTGGAGATGCTGCGCAACTTCACCCTCGAAGCGCCCGAAGTGGCACAAGGCTTCGTGCTCACCTGCCAGGCGCAACCACGCTGCGACAGCGTGCATGTGAGCTTTGACGAGCGCTAAAAACATTTTTCTTCTGCGAGACACAGATGAGCCAACTGCCCCAACTCCCATTCCCCATCACCCAGAGCTTCATCGCCAATCAGTGGGTCGGCGCCACCCCCGCCGTTGCGCTGCACAGCGCCATCACCGGGCAGACCATTGGCCACACGCACGCGGAAAGCCTGGACTTTGAGCAAGCGCTTTCTTTCGCCCGCCGCGAAGGGCTGACGAATCTGCTGAAACTCAACTTTCAGCAACGCGCTTCCATCCTCAAGGCGCTGGCGCAGTTCATCAATGAACGCAAAGAAGAGCTGTATGCGATTTCGGCGCACACGGGCGCGACGCGGGTGGACAGTTGGATCGACATCGAAGGCGGCTCGGGCACGCTGTTCTCGTACTCGCAAGTGGGCACGAACGAGCTGCCCAGCAGCAATGTGGTCCACGAAGGGCCAGTGCTGCCGCTGGGCAAGAAGGGCACGTTTGGCGGAACGCACATCCTCGTGCCCAAGCGCGGCGTGGCGGTGCACATCAACGCCTTCAACTTCCCCATCTGGGGCATGCTGGAAAAATTCGCGCCCACCTTTTTGGCGGGCATGCCCTGCATCGTCAAACCAGCGAGCGCCACGAGTTACCTCACCATGGCCTGCGTGAAGTTGATGAACGAATCTGGCCTCCTGCCCGCAGGAGCGTTGCAGCTCGTCATTGGCGGCACGGGCGATTTGCTCGACCGCTTGAATGGCCAGGATGTGGTCACCTTCACCGGCAGCGCCGACACCGCCGCCAAGCTGCGCGCGCACCCGAATGTGCTGCGCCAGTCCATCCCCTTCAACGCCGAGGCCGACTCGCTCAACTGTGCCGTGCTCGCGCCCGATGTGTCGCCCGACGACGAAGAGTTTGACCTGTTCGTGAAAGAAGTCGCCCGCGAAATGACCGTCAAGGCCGGGCAGAAATGCACCGCGATTCGCCGCGCCATCGTGCCGCGCCAGCACATCGACGCGGTGGCCGAAAAGCTCAAGAGCCGCCTGAGCAAAGTGGTGATC
>JBJOKU010000143.1:0-4611 GCA_046045925.1 Pseudomonadota bacterium | reverse complement strand
CACCTCGTCCAACTGGTCGTGCCGCAGGTTGGACGCAAACGGCACCGCCTCGATGGCGCTGCGGCTGCCCTTGACCTCCAGCGTGGCCGCGTCCAGCGTCACGTAGAGAGACAGCGCAGGCACAGGCCGCCCTTCAGACAGCGTGTAAGTCTGCACCACCTCGTCGGGCAGCATGGTGATCTTGTGACCCGGCATGTAAACCGTCGAGAGGCGGTTTCTAGCTACGTTATCGATAGCAGAGTCGGGCCTGATCACCAGCCCCGGCGCGGCGATGTGGATGCCCACGGTAATCTCGCCCGTGCCCAAGCCCTGCACCGATAGCGCATCGTCGATCTCGGTGGTGCTGGAGTCGTCAATCGAGAAAGCCTGCACGTTGGACACCGGCAGATCGGCAGGCATGGCCGGTGCTTGCAGCGCCGGGAAGCCCGTGCCCTTGGGAAAGGCATCGAGCAAGAAGCGCTTGAAGTGGAACTGGTAGCTCGAGCGGATGGCCCCCGCGTTTTGCAGCAAGGCCAGCGGCGCGGTGTGCGTGGCCTTGGAAGCGGCCACCACAGCCTTGTATTCGGGCGCGTTCTTGTCGGGCTTGAAGAGGATTTTGTAGAGCTGCTCGGCAATCGGCGCGGGGCACTGGCCTGCGGAGAGTTCAGCCGTCCACGCATCAATCTGAGCCTGAATCTGCTTTTTCTTTTCAATCGCGGCCAGCGCCTGTTGCAAGATTTCGGCAGTGGCTTTCTTGAAGCGGCCCTTGCCCGAGCGGCGGAAGTAATGCGGTGCCTCGAACAGCGCAAACAGCGCTGCGGCTTGCTCCACCGTGGTGGCCTTGTCCGAGAAGTAGTCGCTTGCCAGATCGGCGTAGCCAAACTCCTCGTCGGGGGCGCATTCCCAGGCGAGGTTGAGATCAATGTCGGCGGCAAGCGTCTGCGCCTGGGCGATCAGGCTGGCGGGGTCGGGTTTTTCAAACCGCATCACCGCGTTGGCGGCTTTCACCTTCACGCGCTTGCCGCTTTCAAGCTCCACCTGCATGGAACTTTCCGCCTCGCTCATGAGGCGGCCTGCGAGGTATTTCCCCGCTTCTTCAAACAAGATGTACATGGGCCTTATTGTCCCATGCGGCCCCTCACCCTAACTCTGCCAGCCGTTCAGGCTGCCGGATGCAAACCCAAAAAATCGAGTACGCCGCGCAGGTGCGCGTGCTCGAAATCGCTCAGCGCATGGTCGCCCCCTTCAAGCAAGCGCATCTGGGTACCGGCAAAGCGTGCAGCCATCTCACACCAATCGAGTACTTCGTCGCCCTGGGCGATGATGCTCATGATGCGCTGTGGCTGGCTCACTGGCAGGCCTTCGAGCGCTTTCAGTTCGTCCACGTACTCAGGGCGGAAGAAGATTTTCTCTGCGGGGTTGTGCCAGGCCGGGTGCTCGCCGATGTATTTGGCCAGGTCACGCGCGGGGTGCACAGCCGGGTTGATGAGCACCGCCGGACAGCCACAGCGCTCAGCGACGATGTGCGCATAAAAACCGCCCAGCGAAGAACCGATCACCGCCATGGTTTCGCGTGGCCAGTGGGCAATGCAGGACTCAATGAGTTCCACCGCCTCGCGGGGCGAAGCGGGGAGTTGCGGGCAGCACCATGCTACATCGGGCCTGTGCTCGCGCATCCAGCTAGCCATCAACTGCGCCTTGAAGGAATTGGGCGATGAACGAAAGCCGTGAAGATACAGAAGGTGGGTGAGTGGCATCTGGAGCCGCCTCGCCTTACTTCGAGCAAAAATCGTTGACCGTAATGGCGTAGCTGAGCGCTTGACTGGCTTGCAGATAGAAAGCAGTGATGCCAATCAGGTTGCCCCGGCTGTCAATGAGGGCACCACCGGACGACCCCTTGCTGATGGGGGCCGTGGTCTGCACGAACTCGCGCCCTTCTGAGCGGCGAATGCCGGAAATGATGCCATTGGAGAAAGTGAGGTCTTGCCCATGCGGAAAGCCGAGTGTGTAGGCCGCCGCCCCAATTTCGACCTTGGACACAGGCAGTGCCTGCGTGACGTGGGGCAGCTTGGCCTTGACCTCCAGCATGCAGGTGTCACGACGCACATCGGCTGCCACCAGGGTGGCCTCGAGCGTGGTTTTTTCTTGTGTGAGGATGATGTCCTCGTAACCGCTGATGACGTGGCAATTGGTCGCCAGCAGGTTGGGCGCGACGGCCACTGCCGCACCCAGCGGCCCCGAGCGGTTGCCCTTGACTTGTGTGATCACGGTCCAGATGTAGGGTTTGAATTTCTTGAACAGCTCAGTACCAGATAGCTCCTTGGGGGCGGATTTGCCTTCGCAGATTGGCAAGGCAAAGCTGCGCCATGCAGGAAGATTCTTGTTGGACCAGGGTTTGGGGTCGGGGCGCACATCGGTGACGGCCAGGGTCACGCGGCCTGTGAGGTTTTCGACCCACTTTTTGGCCGCTTCCTGCACGGCAACGCGGCTGTCGTAGTCCAGCTCGGATTCCAGTGTCGCCTGGTTGCGCTTGGCCTGTTCGGTGTCAAACCGCATGACCACCTTGGCATCACGCAACACGGGAATGAAGCCCCCCTTCCAGGTGGCGGAGGGCAAGCCATCAAACTCGAACTCGTGCTCGCTCTCTTCCAGATAGGGCGAGCGGCTCACATCATGAGTGGCCTCGGCAACCGACTTTTTCTGCTTGGCGTTGCTCAGGTGGCCAAACACGAGATTCCAGAAATAGGTGTCCTTGTTGCTGGGCATGGCCGTCTTGGGATACCCGTTGACCACCGCTTGCTGCGGATTGATGTTTTGCAGGTGGTAGCTCGCTGCCAGCCCGCCGCCTTCAGCCGCCGCCGTGTAAAAGCGACGAGCCTGTACCGGGTCGGCAGACTTGAGCAATTCAGCCACATAAAGCTGCCCCTTGACACTGCCCATGCGTGCCGCCTTCATGTAGTAATCGAAGGCCTGTTTTTCGTCCTTGATGGTGCTCACGAGGCCACGGCGGTATGCATGCCCCAGCAGCACATAGGCATCTGCAACGTCTGCCTCGCCAGCGCGATTGAGCCACTTGAAGGCAGCCGGATGTCCCAGCGCGAGGTAGTAGCGGCCAATGTCGAGCCAAGTCTGCATGTAACCGGCCTTGATGCGGACTTCACAGCGGGCCAGCAGGCTTTCGCTGGCTGGCGTGGGCGGCTTGTTGTGGAGCGTACCGGGGCGGTCTGGATCAATCCAGATTTGCTCCAGATCGCTGAACTGCTTGTCCCGCATGCCGTTTGTGAGGGCCTCAACGAAGGGGTCGCGTACATACCACTCACGAACGTGGGTTTCCACCAAGTCATTGTGATAGGTGGTGGGCCGGTAACCCAGTTTGTACAGGGCACCGTCGAGTGCGCAATCGTTGAACTCCTGCACCACCACGGCCCACTCGGCACGCTTGCGATCCTGCATTTCCTGGTAGCGCAAAGCCAGAAAAACGGCCACGCCCAAACCCAGTATCAATATGACACCGGAAAGCAGCTTTCCACGGGGACCAACTCTCATGCAGACAACAGGAATATTTTGTAACGATCCAACAGTATAGAGGCCGAGCCTAGGGCATTCCGTGCACTATTGCACAGGCTCAAACCTTCTTCATCACCACCAGCCCCTTGAGGTACTCGCCCTCGGGGAACACCATGGTGGTGGGGTGATCGCAGGCACCTTGCAGACGGTCGAGAATGTAGCCGTCCACCTGCGCGTCCATCGCGGCCCCGGCGACGATTTTGTGAAAGAGCTCTGCGCCAATGCCACCCGAACAACTGAAGGTGAACAACACGCCCCCCGGTTCCAGCAGTTTGAAGGCCAGGCGATTGATGTCCTTGTAGGCCCGCGAGGCGCGGTCGGCGTGCGCCGCCGAGGGCGCGAATTTGGGCGGATCGAGAATGATGGCGTCAAAGGTGCGGCCCTGCTTGAGGAACTCGCGCAGGCTGCCGTTCACGTCAGCGTCAAGGTATTCGCAGCCGCTGCCGTCCACACCGTTCATGGCCACGTTGGCACGCGCTTGCTCCAGCGCGAGGCCGGATGAGTCGATGCTGGTGAGCTGCGCCCCCTCCACCGCGCCCGCACGCTGCAAGCCCGCCAGCGCCGCCACGGTGAAGCCGCCGGTGTAGCAATAGCAGTTGAGCATGCGGCGGAATTTGAGGCGCGCCGCGTACTCCGAAAACTTGAAGCGGTTGTCGCGCTGGTCGAGGTAAAAACCCGTTTTGTGGCCCTGTGCAATGTCCAGGCCGAGCTGCCAATCGTGCTCGCGCAGCGTGAGGTTCACCGCGCCATCGCCGCGCAGCCAGCCCGTCACCGGCTCCAGCCCTTCGAGCTTGCGCGTGCTCGCATCCGAGCGCTCGTACAGGCGCGTGAGCCCCGTGGCTTGCAGCAGCGCATCGGCAATCAGCGCTTTCCGGGCCTCGGCCCCGGCAGAAAGAAACTGCGCCACCAGCGTGTCACCATAACGGTCCACGATCACACCGGGCAAGCCATCGGCCTCGCCATGCACCAGCCGCACGCCGTTGCTTTGAATCGGCATGCGTGAACGAGCAGCCACTGCCTTCTCGCACAGCGCCAAGAAAAACGCTGCGTCAATGCGCTGAGCCT
>JBJOKU010000142.1:0-4616 GCA_046045925.1 Pseudomonadota bacterium | reverse complement strand
ACGGGTTGCGGGCGCGGGCATGCACAGTTCGCACAGCCGCATGGCGAGTTGATGCAGCGCATCCCAGGGGTCGGCGGGCCAGTCGGGGTGCTTCAGGCCCTTGACCACGCCGTCCACCTGGTGGGCCGATTCCAGCAAATGCTGCGTCTGTGAGGCGCTGATGCGCGGCAGCACGCGCGTGAGCAGCATTTCCTTGGTGCCCCAGATGCGGTTTTCACGCAAGGCCATGGGCAGGGGCTTGCCGCCAGCGGTGGCCTCTTGCACGCGGCGCATGGCGCGGATGTCTTCGGCCAGATTCCAGTGCACCAGCACGGCGGCTTCGCCCTCGGCTTGCAGGCCGTCGAGCATGCGCTGCACGCGCTGCATCTGGCCGCCCAGCACAGCCTCGCTGAGCTTGAACACGTCGTAGCGTGCGACGTTGAGCACCGCGCTTTCAATCTGCTCAAAACTCAACTCGCCCGGTCCGTAGAGCAGGGCGAGTTTCTGGATCTCCTGGTGCGCGGCCAGCAGGTTGCCCTCCACGCGGTCGGCGAAAAACTGCAGGGTGTTCTGGCCCATTTCACCGGGCTGCACGCGCTGGTCTTGCGCCTGCAAACGCGCGGCGATCCACTGCGGCAGGGCGCGGCGCTCGATGCTCTCGATGGGCAGGTTCACGCCGTGGCCTTCGAGGGCGGCAAACCAGGCGCTGGTTTTGGTGGCCTTGTCCAGCCGGGGCAGCGAGATGAGGGTGAGCGTGCTGTCGTTGTCGGCGGCGCTGGCGGCGAGCTCCTGCAAGGCCACCGAGCCCTCTTTGCCCGGCTTGCCGCTGGGAATGCGGATTTCCACGATCTGCTTATCGGCAAACAGCGAGAGCGATGCGCCCGAGGCCAGCACGGCCGACCAGTCGAAGTGCGCGCCCTGCACCGTGTGCACGGTGCGCTCGGCGTAGCCCTGAGCGCGGGCGCTGGCGCGGATCGCGTCGAGCGCCTCCTGCACGAGCAGGGCTTCGTCGCCATGCACAACGTAGAGATTCTTCAGGCCCTTTTGCAGGTGGGCGGCAAGTTGGGGCAGGCCGATTTGCATGGGCGGGAGTTTAGGGCAACTGAGCCAAATGCCCGCGCACTTCTTCCACGCTCAAGAGTTCGCTCATCACCACCGGCGGTTTGCCCGGCGCAAGCAACAGGTACACCGGCACGCCCGAACGGCCCAGTTGCTTGAGTGCGGCGCTGATGCGCTCGTCCTTGCGCGTCCAGTCGGCCACCATGAGCACCACGCCCTTGGCCTTCATGTCGGCGAGCAGGGCGGCATCATTCAGCACGGCCTTCTTGTTGACCTGGCAGGTCACGCACCACGCGGCCGTGAAGTCCACGAACACCGGCTTGCCCTCAGCCAGCGTCTGTTGCACGCGCTCGGGGCTCCAGGTTTTCCAGGTGCCTTCTTCGGTTTGGGTGGCTGCGGGGGCAGGGGGCGGGCCGACCTGCTGCCACAGCACCCAACCCAGCCATGCCACGGTGAGGAACATGGGCACGGCCATCACCTTCTTGAAGGCGAGCATCCAGGCTCCGGGGCGCGGCAGGCGCTCCACCAAGTGAGGCACGCTCACCAGCAGCAGGTAGGGCGCGGCCATGCCCACACCAATGGCCGCGAAGATCAGCAGCGCTTCAAACGCGGGCAAGCTGAGCGTGAGACCCAAGGACGCGCCCATGAACGGCGCGGTGCAGGGCGAGGCCACTGCCACAGCCAGCACACCGCTGGCAAAGGCATCCACCATGGGGTGGCGTGTTTCCCAGTTGAGGATGCTGGAGGGCACCACCTGCCCCACCTCAAACCAGCCCAGCAGATTGAGGCCGATCAGCGTGAACAGCAGCGCGAGAGCGCCCACCACCCAGGGGTTTTGCAACTGGAAGCCCCAGCCCAGTGATTCACCCGCAGCACGCAGCACGATGAGCAGTGCGCCCAGCAGCACGAAACTCAGGATCACGCCCACGCTGTACGCGAGGCCCGTTTGCACCCGCGTGCGCGGATCGCTCGCGTGCTCGGTGAGATGCAGCACCTTGATGGCCAGCACCGGAAACACGCAGGGCATGAGGTTGAGAATCATGCCGCCCACCAAGGCGCCCAGCAGTGCCAGCGCAAGGCCGAGTGGTGCGCCTTGCACGGCCGTGGTCGCAGTGTTGCCGCTTGCGCCTTGTGCCGCATTGTTGGCATCAAGTGCGGCTTGCAGGGCGGGGCTGATGCCGGTGGCGTTGCCCGCAGCAGGTGTTGTGCTTGTGGCCGGGGTGGCGCTGGCGGCGGGCTTGTTTTGCGCCGGAATGCCTTCCACCTTCGCCACCACCCGCATGGGGCCGCTGCGGTTCTCGGGTGCGATGGCCCAGGCCATGCTCGCCGGGATGGGGCCACGGTGTTTGGAGAGTTTGATTTGCGCCGCCCACTCATCGCCCTTCCACTCTTGGGTAATGGGCGCGGCGGTCTCGATCACCTCGGCTGATTCGGGAAAGACCAGCAGGTTTTTGCCTTGCCAGTTGGCAGGCAAGCCCTTGACGGTGAGGCCCAGAACCTCGCCGTTCACGCGCGACTGCACCGTGGCCGATTTGGCCGGGGCAGGAACGGCCTTGAACGTGCTCTCGAACAGCGCGGCGTTGCTGGCCGTGCTGCCCTGGGCAGGAATGCGGATGCTCAGCTCCGCTTCTTCAGGAATGCACTCGCGGCGGCACACCAGCCAGTTGGCCCGCAATTGGACGAGCACATCGCGCCCGGCGAAGTCTTTGCCCACGGTGACGGGCACGGGCAGCAGCACCGTGTTCTCGAACCCGAAGTTGGCCAGGGTGCCGATGGGAATCTTGTGAGGCAGTGGCCAGGCGATGTCGCCCGCTTTCAGGCCCGCCGGAAGCTGAAACTCCAGCGTGGTGGGCAGACCCGAATCGCCCGAGTTTTTCCAGTAGGTGTGCCAGTGCGGCGCATGCTCCAGGCTCAGGCCCACCCAGAACTTGCCGCCGGGTTGCACGCCCTCTGGCGCATGTACCAGCAGCTCGGCGCGCACATGCTCCGTTTTGACCACGGGCGTGGTTTTGGGGCCGGGCAGGTTGGCTTGGGCAAAGCCCGTGACCAGCAGAAAAACGAGGGCGAGAAGGTGGCGCATGAGTGGGGATAAAAAAGCAGGGCCTTGAAGCCCTGCTGCTCGGAGACAGCAGACGCTTGCAAAGTTCCCTGGCCAATTATCCCAGTCCAGGGTGAGACACGCCGTTCGCCGCAAGCCCTTCGACAAGCCCGGGGCGAACGGGCGGCGCGACGGACGGCACACAATGTCAGAACATATGCCGCAATCCCAGTGTCAGGCTGCGCCCGGCCAGCGGGTTTTTGCCGGGGGCGGTCTGGGTGAGCACCGAAGTGGCACTGAAGGCCTTTGCATCGCTGATGTTCTCCAGCCGCGCATAAGCCGAGAGCTGGCCGTTGCCATCGCGTCGCAACTGGTAGCTGCCGCGCAGATGCCAGAGCGTGTAGCCATTGGTGGCCACCTGCCCGGCGGGCACGCGGGTCTGGCTCATGCTGTGGTCAAAGCCGAGCTGCGCTTGCAGCGGGCCGCGTTCGAGTCGCAGGCTGGCACCCAGGCGTACGGGCGCGATGCGTGGCAGCGGCTCGCCTGTGCCCAAGTTGTCGGCCCGCACCAGGTCGGCTCGCCAGTCGGCAAACCATTTGCCTGTGGCGGGCAAGGCCAGCGGATGCGTGCCGCTGAACTCCAGCCCGCGAAAGCGGGCGGTTGTGGTGAGAAAGTCGTAGCGGGGCAAGTCGGCAGGGTCGCCGCCTGCGGTCACGCCCGAGCCGGGAACGGTTTCTGGATCACCCTCTTCACTGACCATCAGCCCCGTGTTGTGCAGATAGATGTAGTTGCGAAAGCGGTTTGCGTAAACGTTGGCTTTCACACGATGCCCTGCGTCTTTCCAAGCCAGCCCGAGGTCAAAGCTCCGGGATTTCTCGATCCCGAGATTGGGGTTGCCCACTTCGTAGGCGTTGGTGGCGGCATGTGGCCCGTTGGCAAACAGCTCGGCATCGTTGGGTGCTCGCTGGCTCAGGGCCAACTGGCCCGTGGCCTCCCAGCCCCGGCCCAGCTTCCACAAGGCGCCGGCACTCGCGCTCGCGGGCTTGAACTGCTTTTCGCCCAGATTGCCGTTGAGCCGCGCCACGGCAGCATTGCCCAGCGACGTCACGCGCACGTCTTCCAGGCGGGCACCCCATTGCACTTGCCCCCATGAGAGGGGCAGCTCTTCGTACAGGAAGAACGCCTGTTTGCGGGTTTGGCTGTAGGGCGCATAGGCCTCAGCGCCGTCGGCACTGAATTGGCCGCTGTCACGCTGGTAGCCCAGCAGGCCCTTGTGCCCCAGCAAGGGTTTGTGGTGCAGCTCCAGCCGTGCATCGCTGGCCTTTTGCGTGAAGGTGGTGGCAGGCGTGCCTGCATCCAGCTCGGTGTGACGGTAGTCGGAGTGGCCGAGTTGCCATTTCACGCGCTCAAGAGCGTTGCCATCGGGCCGCCACTCGCCGGCCAGCCGTGTTTTGCTGTTGCGCAAGTCAATGGAAACCGTGGGCTCGGCCACCGTGCCATATTGCATGTTCAGCCCTGAGTGGCTGATGCCGACATGGCC